>NZ_JAUBQB010000023.1:0-81996 GCF_036701035.1 Microcoleus sp. Pol7_B2
TAATAGACCGAGGGCTTGACCTCTCTTTCTACATGGTAAGGATGATGACTTAATTCTCTGCAGTCTTCAGCGTTTTTCTCCCTTATTTTTTTTTGCTTGTGTCGCCACACGCACTGACACCACTCGGATACCATCCCCACCTCGCTTGTTAAACGCCCATGTGCCTAAGATATTTGGCCCTTCACTGCCGCTCAAAAATAGATCAATGCCTCGGATTATATTTGACATTACACAGCCTCTTTCTGAGCTTCAGATAGGGGCTTTGTTGTTTTTGCTGATTAAGTTGCCATACCTGTTAAACTAATTTCGATCGCCCTCAAAACGATTTGATGCTATGTGGGACCAAATTGCCGCGCATATCTGTGAAACAACCGGAGAAACATTTTCTCTCGACCATCGGCGTTCTGTCAGCGGGGGCTGCATAAATCAAGGCTATTATATCAGCAGCAGTTGCCGCGCTTACTTCGCGAAAATCAATCAAGCTTCCCAAGTCGCGATGTTTGAAGCTGAAGCGCGGGGTTTGCAGCAAATGGGGGAAACCCAGACGATTCGAGTACCTGAGCCGATTTGCTGGGGAACTGAGGGAAATTCAGCTTATATTGTGCTGGAATGGCTGGATTTGGGAAGTCGCGGTGGCGATCGAGCTTGGGAAGAAATGGGGCGAAAACTCGCCGAAATGCACAAATACACCCCCCCCAACCCCCCCTTGACAAGGGGGGGAGAAGAGCCTAATTCGGGCTTGTGGAGGGGAGTTTTTGGGTGGGATATTAATAATACGATCGGATCAACTATACAAATTAATAATTGGACGGCAAACTGGGCAGAATTTTGGGCAGAACATCGGATTGGTTATCAGTTAAAATTGGCTAGGCGTCGGGGCGGTCATTTTCCACAAGGGGAACGTTTATTAGAGATGATTCCTGAATTGTTAGCGGGTTATGAACCTCCACCCTCGCTAGTTCACGGGGACTTGTGGGGGGGAAATGCGGGGGTTACATCTGCGGGGGAACCGGTGATTTTTGACCCGGCGGCATATTTTGGAGATAGAGAAGTTGATCTTGCGATGACTGAGCTATTTGGTGGATTTCCGGCGCAGTTTTACCGGGGATATAATCAGGTTTGGCCTTTGGATTCAGGGTATGAAGAACGCAAAACTCTTTATAATCTGTATCACATTTTAAATCATTTTAATTTGTTTGGTGGGAGTTACGACTCCCAGGCGAATCAAATGATTAATCGAATTTTGGGTTAGTTAATAATCTTTTTTTTTTAACTGCAGCTACACGCAGATAAACGCGGATTTAAGGTTTATCTGCGAGGGATGCAAGTTTATTTTTGCTTAGCGGCAGCTTTTTTCTTTGCCTCTTTTTCGGCTTTTTTAGCGGCTTTTTCTGCTTCAATTTTTGCTAACTTGGCTAGCTCTTTTTCTTCAGCTATTTTATCGAGATAGTAGTGGTAATCTCCCAAATAAGGGCGAAACTCTCCGTCCCGAATCTCGACTATTTTGTTAGCAACTTGGGAGATGAAATAGCGATCGTGCGAAACGATAATTACCGTACCGTCATAATTCTGAATCGCTTCTTCCATCATCTCTTTCGCCGGAATGTCGAGGTGATTGGTCGGTTCGTCCAAAATTAGCAAATTCACGGGAGTCAACAGCATTTTTGCTAAAGCCAGACGGGCTTTTTCTCCGCCGCTCAAAGCGCCGACTTGTTTGAATACTGTTTCGCCGGTAAACAAGAACCGCCCCAACAAAGTCCGAACTTCTTCATTTTTCCAGTCCGGTACTTCGTCGTGAATGGTTTCCATCACGGTTTTATTCAAATCTAAGGCTTCTGCCTGATTCTGTTCAAAGTAACCGGGGATGACGTTGTGGCCTCCCAATTTCACTGTACCTTCAGAAGGCTTTTCTAAACCCATAATCAGTCGCAGCAGGGTGGATTTGCCCGCGCCGTTGGGGCCTAGAAAGGCTATACGATCGCCCCTTTCAATTAACAAGTCTGCTCCCAAGAATAGGATTTTTTCGCCGTAGGTATGCACCAAATCTTCAATTATTGCTACTTCGCGGCCGCTGCGGGGTGCGGGGGGAAAGCGGAAATGCAAAGTTTTTAATCCGCCGGTGGGGGCTTCGATGCGTTCGATTTTGTCTAACTGTTTCTCGCGGCTTTTGGCTTGGGTGCTGCGAGTGGCGCTGGCGCGGAATTTTTCTACGAATGCTTGCTGTTTCTCCAGTTCTTTTTGCTGGCTTTCGTAGGCGCTGAGTTGGGCTTCTCTGGCTTCTGCTTTTTGCAGCAGGTAGGAGGAGTAGTTGCCAAGGTAAGTGCTGGAAACACCGCGTTCAGTTTCGACGATTTGAGTGCAGAGCCGATCGAGAAATTCTCGGTCATGGGATACGATTACCATTGGGGTTGTCAGCCCTTTGAGGTAAACTTCCAGCCATTCGATCGTTTCTAAGTCGAGGTGGTTGGTAGGTTCGTCTAGCAGCAGGATGTCGGGTTTTTGGAGGAGAATTTTGCCCAAACTCATCCGCATTTGCCAGCCGCCGCTGAAGGCGCTGACTAATCGATCGCCATCTTCGGGTTCAAATCCGATTTCGGGCAGAATTTTTTCGATTTGGGCTTCTAAACCGTAGCCGTTTAAGCCTTCAAATTGCCGTTGCAGCCGATCCATTTTGTGGATCAGTTCGTCGAGATTTTCTGGGGAGGAGTTTTCCAAGTCTCGATGGACTTGCATTAGGGATTCATGGACTTCGTTGGCTTCGCTGAACGCACGCCAAAATTCTTCTTTGACGGTGCGAGTCGGATCTACTTCAAATTCTTGGGAGAGGTAGGCGATGTGCAAGCTGGCGGGGCGAATAACTTCGCCGGCGGTGGGTTCGATTTCGCCGGCGATGATTTTGAGTTGGGTGGATTTACCGGCACCGTTAACGCCGACTAAGCCGATGCGATCGCCCGGTTTGACTTCCCAGGTGACATCTTTGAGTACGACGCCTGTGGGGTAAATTTTACTGATGTGTTCGAGTCGCAGCATTGTTGTGGGGACTGGGGAAGGGCAGGTTTAGCGGCGGATGGGATGCCGGCGCTGAGGTCGAGTTAATCTTAACAAATTTTAATTATATTTAGCGTATTGCCAGATTTTGATTTGGTAGGAGTTACGCGAAGAAACGGGGTTTCTATGAAAAATCGCAGATTCTGGGCTAGAGATATAGGAAGAAACCCGGTTTCTGGCCTGGATGTGGGTTCAGGACTATTTGGGTGGGGCGATCCTCTTCGAGGGCTTCGCTAACGGGCGATCGTGTTGTTTCAGATTGAATTTCTCGAATAATGGTTGAGACTTCTGCACATTATAATAGTCAGTGTCAACCTCGATCGCAAAAGAGAGCGATCGTGCAAGCAAGAGACATTTATCATCAAGTTGTCAAACAGGCTCTCATTAAGGCTGGCTTGACAACTACCCAAGATCCGTATCCCTTGGCTTGGGCGAAGAGAAACCTATCGATCTTGGTGCCGAACAGCTATTAGCTGCTGAGAACAACGATCGCAAGATAGCCGTTGAAGTTAAAAGTTTTATCAGAGAGTCTAGAATTGCAGATTTAGAGCAAGCTTTGGGTCAATATACTTTTTACTATGACATCTTAAAACGGACGTAATCAGAAAGACAACTGTATCTGGCACTTCTAGTAAATGCTTTTACAGAGCTTTTTGAATGATAAATGTTTAGTCATATATTGCTAGAGAATAATCGTCTAAGTTTGGTTTTTTTTACCCAAAAATAGAGGACATAGTACAAGGGATAGCTTAAATAATTATCGCAAACTTGTTAAGAAATTAAAAATAAATAATTTAATGAATTACTCAGGTTAGGGTATAGCTCGATAATTCCATTTGGGCAAAAATTCGTCAAAAACAAGTTGCATAGTATTTTTTAAATTATTAGCCACCTTTCGACCAGTTTTATAAACTTTATTAAGGATATTTACAGCTACAGATAGTCCGGTTTTAGTTTGAGTTTTTTCCACGAAAACTTTCACTAATTATAAATTTGTAAAAATTTCTCCTTGACAGGCCCTGGTAATATGAGGAAAAAGTCGATGTTCTCTGGGAGTATATTTAGATGTATAAGGAGGGTAAGGAGCAATTTTGATCTCAATTCCTATCTCGTTAACTAATTTATGCAAATCTTATTTAAAAATATAATGCTTAGAATTATTACTACCTCCACCATCACATTTTGCCAAGATAGAATTGTCTTGACAAGCGCGGTTGATGTGATCAACGCCTAACGGCATCAAAGGTTATTTCAGACACCATATTCAGTACACGCAACGTGACCATGAAACCGTGATCAACGCCTAACGGCATCAAAGGTTATTTCAGAAAACAAGGGGAGAGAAACCACAATTCCCTTTACGTGATCAACGCCTAACGGCATCAAAGGTTATTTCAGGCCAAAAATTTTCTTCGATATTTTGACGAAAATATTGCGTGATCAACGCCTAACGGCATCAAAGGTTATTTCAGGCGAACGCATAACGGGGTGGACTCGAAAATACTTGTGATCAACGCCTAACGGCATCAAAGGTTATTTCAGGGTAGCGTTGGCGTGGGTTTTCCAAATCAGCGATCGGTGATCAACGCCTAACGGCATCAAAGGTTATTTCAGAATAATTGGGAGTCAAAGATATAGAAGAGGAGAAAGTGATCAACGCCTAACGGCATCAAAGGTTATTTCAGCACCGACTCCGCCCAATTCAGCGGGAATCCCATGTGATCAACGCCTAACGGCATCAAAGGTTATTTCAGACCCATCGCCCAACCCCTTAAAGAATAAACCCTCCAAACCATTTTTGCAAGCACCTTGCCCGACTAAATCCTTAAAACCTCCTTCCAACATCAAAGCAGTTCGATCGCACATTTCAAACCCTCACCAATCAAAGCATTCAAACCGTGCAAGCACCCAAACATCAAACACAACAACCTCAAAACCAATCCCCACAAACAAGCCAGACATTACGCGCACCCAAAAACCCGTTACACTCAGAGATCCTTGCAATTACTCAGGCCCGATCGAACTCCAGCAATCAACCCCAGCCAACACATCCGCCAGCAAAAAATCCCCAGCATCAGCCAAAACATAGCGCTGCCACCTAGTCTTTTTAGAACCCGCATGATCCACCCAGCAAGGCAAAGCCAAATACCCATTTCGATCTAAAATCAACCACTGACAAATATCAGCTTCAAACTCATCCGGCCACAGCAAAACAGAATTAATTAAATCCCGACTTTCCCCCAGCGAAACCCCACCAAATCTACTCACCGACTCCGGGCGCCAAATTGCCTCCCGCAATCTTTCTAACAGCTTGGGATTGCCAACATCCCCGCCAAAATCCACCCAAATTCCCAAATCAATACCAGTCAGAAACACCTGAAAATCCGGCCGCGCATTGCCTGCGGCAAACTCCTCCTTAGCAACTTTCACCCGCCGAACAGTCCGCAGCAAAGTCGAACTTTTGGGAGCAGACAAAAGGGCGATCGCAATCTTACAGCCACAGTGAGAATAGCGGTTAATTTCCCCCACCATTGACAGCAGCATTCCGTACACCGTGGCCGGCGGAGGCACCGGATAACTTTCCGCATATTCCCGCGCATAAGACTGCCGCCAACAAGCAATTGGCACTTCAATTCGCAACCCGATCATGCAGCCTCCCGATCGATATCCGACAATATCACAGACTGCAAATCCCTCACCGCCGGCTTAATTCCCCGAAAAACTTTCACACCCAATTGCTCCAATTCTTCCACCTCCGGCTCGACAGAAATTGCACCGCCAATCCACACCTCATTCGGGTCAATATCTCCAGCCTCAATGCGGCGCACCAAATCCGATATTGAAATCTCCCCTTTGCGATTTTCCTCAAAGCAGTAAAGAATCCGGGGAGCAAAATCGTGAGTCCACCTGAGCACAATACTTTCAGGAGAAAAATCGTAAAGAAACCGAGCGTGATTTCCCGCAACACCTCCGAGAGAAGCCAAAGCATCCAAAACAGAAATCACCCGATTCGCAACCTTCAAACGGTGCGGAGTCATCGCAAAACCGTACTGATAGCGAGTAGCGTGAGCCTCCGTTTGATGAATAGATTTCCGGTCTTTTTTGCCGCTAGTCGAGCCAAAAAACAAATCGCCAGTATCCGCAGTCAAAGAAATCGCGCGAGTCACTTCTAGCACCCCCCTGCGAGCAATGCTTTCCCCTTTTTTCAGTTTAGCTTTAGCCTTGCCGCCTTTAGCAGTTGGTTTGGTGTCGCTCGACTCTGGAACCCCATCATTATTGATATCTTCCGTTGCCGCTTTCGCATCCATGTAACCCAAAACATCATCATCAATGTAGATTTCAGGATCGAAAACACCTTCTTGAACGCGATAATTTTCATTTTTATCATCATCCCATTTGCGGTTGACATCTTCTCCTAAAAACTGCCACTGATAGCGAATTGCCCACCGAATCGCCTCCGCAGATACAGTAGTCCGCAGCGAATTTTTCCATGCTAAGCGCTGCAAAGTTGTCACGTTACCTTGGTTTTAACCCCGGTTGTTAGCAGCGATGCCGTAATTGGTCAAAATGTTGCCAAACAAATGATAAGTCATGGTATTTCCTCAGTTACAGATATAGTGTGTGCGTAAGTTCTGCCTAACGTAAATTGCGAAGGGATGATGGCAAAGGCACGCTTTCACCATCATCATCATCATCGTCATCCTCTTCCTCATCCCCATCATCCTCATCTAAATCAACATCAGAATCTTCAACCTCCACCCGATTGCTGCTTGGCAATTCAGGCGGCGATTCAGCAGATTTCCTGCCTTTGTAACTGACGAGGGAAAGCAAGACTAAATTTCTTGCCATTTCCCAATCATCTAATACTAAATTCCACAATTCTGCTTGATATTCTTGCTGCACTCGCGAAAAGCCTGCTTTCGACCAAAATTCCGTGATGAAATAACAGAATGCTGAAAAGTTTTTGCAGCGAATCATTTTCGCTCGCACTTTTTCCCGCTCATCGGATATCCGCTTTTCACCTAAATTTTTGCCGTGTTCTTCGCTAGCATTTTGGCGCTTGGCTTCAGCATTTCCTTGCTTAAAAGAACCAGCGTAAATTCCTCTCAAAGCATCGTGACAAGCCTCAACAAACCGCCCGTGGGATGCTTCTTTCCACTCCGCATATTCTACCATATCTCGAAATCCTTTACTTTCATAACACAGTCGATCGAACAATTCTTTGCTAGTTATTTTCTCCGCCAATTCTCCGTACCAAGGAAGGTGTTTAATCAAAGCATCAGCGATTAAACCTTTAGCCAAGCTGGGGACAATGGCACTGCCCGAATCTCCGTAAACTACATACTTATCCTTGAAAGCATTTTGCGCTTTCTGATAAGCGGCACAGATTTTTGCATCCGCAGTTACGGAATACTTGTCCGTCGGAGATTTTTGCTTTTGATTCCACGGCGTTTTCCCAAAAATCACAGCGCGGCAGCGGCTAACTTTGTAAGTTTTCGCAATCTCTACTGCGGATTCGTAAGTCACTAAAAAACGCAGCGCTGCATCTCCAATCCCGGAAGCATGAAAATTATTGTACGCTTGATGGCGTTTGGCGTAACTCATTCTAGTTTCAGCAAACTGTTTGAGATTCAAGATTTCAGGAATTATCAAAGCCGCAGATGCTTTTTCTCCTTTTGCGAACGATCGAATTTTGAAATAACAGCAAACTACGGGCGCGTAAAGCAACACTAAAGCATCTAAAGCGTTTTGTTCGATGCTCGTTTTGCCTGTGAAAGCAGTGTGTTTGACTGTAGCGCCTGGATTCAGCCAGCCCGCTACTGCCAAGGGTTTCTCTAGCAGGAAACCCGCGCGATCGCACAAATTTTTAGCAAACTTTTGATGGCTGTATTCAGTTAGCGACTTGTAACTTACTACTAGCGGCAACTCGCCCTCATCAATCTCAAAAGATTGAGATTTTATGCCGTCGCTTTTAGAAAGTATCCCTTGCTGCAAAAAAGTATTCAACAATCCTTGATGCAGCGCCACTCTGGACTCCGACCAGAGATTTTCCGAATCGATTCCCCGGAATCCTATCAATCCGTCATTCAGCAAAAACGACTGTTGAATCAACCATTCGAGCGCCTCTAAATGACTGCCTTGAATATTCAGCGCGACTTCATATTCGCCCAGCTCCCATTTCAGTTTATCATAACTAATTCCCTCCCGATTAAATTGCTTTAAAGTCATCCACAAACCAGCCAAACCCGCCGCGTGCATATCCGTATAATGCGGGCTGTGCAAGTTAAGATCAATTTCAACATTTGTACTGTTCACAAGCTCCCGTTACCTCACTGTAAATCACGGCATCTGTTGGGGCGATCGGATAAAATTTTTGAAATCTTTTCCAATCTGTGAGTTTAGAAATAAAACTGGGAAGCCGCACCGGAACCGCCCATTTTAGTGCTTCCTCAGCCAAAGCCTTATTTTTACTGATGCCTTTTTTTGCCCTTTTTTCCTCTGCAATTTTCTCTATATTTTGCCTATCTTCTGCTAAAATCACATTAATGGTATTCCCAGGCTCTCGCAAAGATTCGCGACTGGTACACCACAAGCCGTCAAGCCATGCAGAGTCATATTCGGCGATCGGTTTGCCGGTGATTTTGAGAGCCGCCTTCATTAAATCAGTCTGCGAAATTTCCCCCAATTCCGCAAGTTCTCGAACGAATTCTTGACCAGCTTTTACCTGTTCTCCCGTATAAGGATAAGGAGTGTTAGTCGGATAAAATATAGCTTGGCAAATTCGTCCCGATGCTAGTACCAAATTGCCAGTAGCATCAAACTCAACTTGCCTGTTAAGCCGCCCCAGCCGCTGAATCAGCGCCGCAAAAATTGCAAATGGCGTTATCAGCAAATCGGCACTCCAATCGAGGGACATTTCGCAGATTTGATTGGTGACAGCCAGCACGCCTTTAGTTTGCTGCGAAAAAGCTGACATGACTTGAGAATGGCGATCGATTCGATCTTTGTACCGATATCGAGCGTGGTAAACTAAAGGCAAAAAATCTAAATTCGGGTACTTAACTAACTCATTCACAGCAAAATTGTAAGTGTCAACGCAACTTTTTACAGAATTGTTGACCCACAAAACCTTTTGATTTGCTGCTAAAGCAGCCGCGACATCCACCATGACATCGGTGGAACTTTCAACTACTTGAAATTGATAGCGCGGCAAATCCTCCAAATCTTTCGGGCCTTCAATCTCGGTCATCTCTTCGCCCAACTCCGCCACCGTAGCGTAGATTTTTGCCAATTGTTCCTGAGTGAAACTAGCGCTCATCAGCAAAATCGGCGCGCCTTTAAATGTCTGAATAAATCTCAGCAAAGCGCTAAACAATTTGTCATCGTAAGCGTGAACTTCATCAAACACAAAAGCACCTTGGGCGATCGCAATCCACGCATAAATCGGCTTGCGGTTGTTCTGCATCAATCCCAAAACTGAATCTACCGTGCCAACGATGAGTTTGGCAATCCAAGCTTTGAAACTTTGCAGTCTCGACTCATTTTCAACGTGGTCGTCATTTTCATTAATCAAAGCTTGGTACACCTCTAAATCGATGTTCGAGCGAGAGTGCATTAAAGCTGTTTCAGCCGCAGTCAAAGTGCCGTAATCCAAAAAGCCCTGAGTAGCCGTCCCCGTAGGCCGTCCCCGTAGTAGGATAAAGCACAAACAGCTTTCTATTAATGGCCCAATTTAATCCCCACAAATAAGCAGCAATTGTTTTACCAGTTCCGCAACCAGCTTTAACTAAAGTAATTCTACTTTTTGTCGCAGCAACAGACTTTTGAAAACCCCGCGGCTGCTTTTTATTGAGCCGGGAATCGATAACCTGCTGTAAATCTTCCCGGCTCAATACTTGCTCCAAAACTTGCCTCAACCCTTGTCGCTGATTTGCGAGTTCCGGCACCGCAGAACCTGCGATATCCGCTGCAATGACAGTCGCTTTCACTGCGGCAATGAACCGCTGGCGATCGCTATTTCGCCCCACAGTTTTTGCCATTGCTTCGCATTCGTCTGTTACTGCCTCAACAGCATATTTTAGTTCCTCCTGCGTCCAATTTGATTTTTTGACATTGGGTAGTTTTGGCGGCAATTTTAACTGGCTGCCAGTCCCAATTTTGAGCAGCGCCCTAAAATCATCTCGGACGGGTTTTGAATCTGGTTTAGAAGGAATTTTGTGCTGGCAAAATACATAAAGCGGGGCATTGCCGCAGCCCTTAGTTTTGACAAATTCCTTTGTTGGAGCGACTTTGAGATGGTGTCCGATCGCCCCCCAAACAGCCACCAACAAATCGACATCTTCGCAACTTTCCAGCCACTGCCTAAATTCGGGAACTTGCAGCACCAAAATGCCGCTCAAAATTTCGTGACGGATTATTTGTTGGACTTGATTTCTTTCGTTAGTTGGCAATTCTGATTTAATCGTTTGTAGCCAGTCAGGATGCTTTTGATAATGCACTGACTCGGTTGCCATCAATCCCAAAAAGTGCTGGTTGGCTTTCCCCCAATCGTGAATGTAGCATCCCATCAAAGTTGTTTTCAACAGCAATTTCGCCCATTCATCGCCCAAACCTAATTGACGCAACATAATCGGCAGCAATCGGTTGAGAATGATTTCAGCAGAACAGTACACCGCAGCAGTATGTCCGGGCAAAAAGTGAGCTGACTGAATTTCTTTAGGCAGCCTTGAAAAATCCTTGGGCAAAGACTTAGCAAAAAGTCGGGGAAAATTCACTTTCATTTAGCCTCCCAGTGAGGCACAAAAAAACCACCTCCCATGTGTCCTTTGCCGCCAATACCGTTATGCTCCACCAACAAAGAATCTTCATCAGTAAGCCCGGATATTTTCACCGAATAACCTACTTTTGTATCGCCCTTAACTTTGATAGTTTTTCTGGCGATTTCGCCGTATTGATTGAGGGGAATTTCAGCATTGCCCGATCGCACTCCCAGCATTTTCAGTTGCCGATTCACCGCCGCTAAAAAATAATCCTGCTGTTCGTAGCCAGAAATCACCACAATCCGAGCAAACAAGTCAGCAGCAGGCTTTAAGGGCAATATTGTCGGCACTCCCAGCACGACTTGGTGGATGCCCACAGACAATTGCCGGCCACCGAGTTTAAAGAAATGGTGCGCGTTTTCTGCTGCCACCCTGATCCGCATTCGCGACGATCGCCCGATCTCGCGCTTGAGAGTAATTTTCCCCTGTCTGTCTGGATATCCCGCCACCGTCAGCAGCCGAATTGTGCGATCGACCCGCAACATCGGCACTACTTCACAAATTGCTGCAAACAGCCCGTAACCGTGATCTGCTGGGAGTTCTCAGCCATTTACTCTGAAAGAAATGTCTGTCGAACTTGTTACTCAGAGTGCAGACATTTGATTTTTGAGACAGGTAGTATTCACTAGCCTGCTCGGAAATAATTTAGTTAATCGCCTGACGGCATCAAAGGTTTTGGGGAGTTGAAAGCAATGGCTGTTCGCGTCCCTGCATTAATCGCGTAGATTTTACTACTCGGAGGGCAGAGTGATCAACGCCCCGTCTATTTTTCTAGGCATAGCACTTACCGCCACTTTTGTCAAGTGTAATGTAAATAAATCTGTAGGGGTGGCTTTCACCAAAAATATTTCCGGTTGCCATCAAGACCGGAAAACCCGTCCCCACCCAACCGTAAATTCAAACAGACATCTCCAACAATTGGGGTTAAAATCAATCGGTCTAAAGAGCTTGCCGCTGAGCCTCCAACAATTCCTGAATCCCGGTTTCTGCCAAATCCAAAATTTGATTTAACTGACTCCGACTGAAACTTCCTTCTTCCGCAGTTCCCTGAATTTCGATGATATTCAAATCTCCATTCATTACCACATTACAATCAATTTCCGCCGCCACATCTTCAACATAATTCAAATCTAAAAACGGTTCGCCTTCCAAAAGCCCCACAGACACAGCCGCCACTTGGCGAATCAAGGGCGATCGCACTAAATCACCTTTTTGCACCAACTTGTTCAAAGCATCAGCCACAGCCACAAACCCGCCAGTAATTGAAGTCGTGCGAGTCCCCGCGTCCGCTTGCAAAACATCCGCATCCACAAGTATTGTGCGTTCTCCCAATAATTGCATATCCAAGCACGATCGCAAACTGCGCCCAATCAACCGCTGAATCTCTTGAGTCCGTCCCGATAATTTCATAAATTCCCGCTCTTGCCGCTGCGGTGTCGATCCCGGCAACATTCGGTATTCCGCTGTCAGCCAACCTTGTCCGGTATTCTCCAAAAATCTAGGCACTCCCGGCTTAATTGTAACGCTGCAAAGTACCTGAGTATCGCCACTTTTCGCCAGTACGGAACCGCTAGCAAATTTGGTAAACTGTCGATCGAAACTAATTGGACGAATTTGATTTGGTTGTCTGCCATCTGGACGCTGGAAAGACATAATATTAGGTGATTGGTAATAGGTAATTGGGCATTCAAACTTTAAAATTTGGTATTAATCTTCCGGTTTTTTTTGATTCTGTAAATATGCAGTCATTCAATCTAAAATCTAAAATCTAAAATCTTAGGCCGATTGGTCCTTAGCCTCGATTAATTTGAGAATATCCTGCTGGACTTGGTGTGGGGATTGATCGCCATCAATAGTTAACAGTTTGTTGCGGTATTCGTAATACTCTAAAAGAGGAAAAGTGCGTTCATGGAACAAATCGAGGCGACGCTGTAAAATTTCAGGATGGTCATCCGATCGATCGCGCTCGATCGACCTACTCAGCAAAACCTCGATCGGCACTTTCAATAAAATCGCCCAATCTAGCTCCTGCGCCAAATCCTCTAATAAAAAATCCAATTCCTCAGCTTGAAAAGCCGTTCGCGGATATCCCTCCAACACCCAGCCATTAAAGACATCCCACAGCAGCAGCCGGCGGCGAAAGAATTCAATCATAGTTGCGTCGGGAACTAATTCCCCTCTTTCGACATAAGACGCCGCCAGCTTGCCTAAATCTGTGTCTTCTGCGATCGCCTCCCGTAGAATGTCCCCCACAGCGAGCAAAGGAAGGCTCAAATTGCTGCACAGTAGTTCAGCCTGAGTTCCCTTTCCCGCTCCTGGCCCTCCCAGAATCACCACTCTCACAGTCCCTGCTCCTAGTGCCGCGACATTCAAATTTTACGCGATGTGTGTACCTTTTCTGAAAAGCCCTGGACGCAGCGAGACTCTCATCACCTTGGTTTTTCACCCTATAACTGTATAAATGTCAAGCTCCACACCGTATTTTCCTAAAAAACCCCGTTTCTGTGTAAGTGCTAATTGAGTTCAAAAATCGCACAAACGACTGCGAATGCCACTGCCGCGAGCTTTTGACAACTTGTATATCTAGTGTTCGATCCGATGTGCACTCGGCCCCGTACACTATATATTGTCAAGCAGGCTTCAGCCACGCCAAGGTCGGAGCTGCACTCAAGACTTAGTTGCTGATTAAATATTGCCCTATGGTTGCTCAGTTACAAACCCCTAAACTAAATTTAAACCACAGCTTGCCCTACACAGTTCAAGGGCTGGTGCAAGTCTTTACAGGTCCGCACCGCTGCTTTTTTACCAGTGTCATGGCTCAAGCCCTCAGAATTGCAGGACAGGGAGCTCCCGTGCTAGCGGTGCAGTTCCTCAAAGGGGGAATTAATCAAGGGCATCAGCATCCGGTGCGGCTGGGGCAAAATTTAGATTGGGTGCGCTGCGATTTGTCACGCTGCATTGAGAATGCCGATTTAGATGAGCTGGAGACGCGATCGATCGAACAATTGTGGCAATATGTTCAAAATGCGGTGCGCGAAGGTCGTTATTCCTTAGTTATTCTCGATGAATTGAGTTTAGCTGTTAATTTGGGCTTGATTCCCGAAGCCGAAGTGGTGGCATTGATTGACAGCAAGCCGCATCATTTGGATATGATTTTTACCGGGCCATCCATGCCGCAAAGAATTTTGGATGTTGCCGACCAAATTACTGAAATTCGCCGCAGTTAAGGACAATGATTCAAGTTGCGATCGCCTGTTTAGCGGTCGCATTTTTTATGTCAAAAAATAGTATCTAAAAAAAGAGGCGATCGCTTAGCTCAAAGAGCGATCGCACGCTGATCAATTTACCAGCGACGTTACGCTTGAACTACCGGATCGAACACAACACTCAATCGATCCGCCGGCACCATCCGCTTGAGAATTTTCAAGTGACCGTCTGCATCAGACCAACTGCGAAACTCACCCACAACCACCTTTTCCACATTTGGAAGCGAGCGAACTATAGTCCACGGCTTGAGACGTTTTTCTTGCAACATACTAAATAAATCTCCTTGGTAAATTGGAGCAAAAGCCACTCCCCATGGTTGGACACCGCCGAGGACTGGCTTTTGACTTTGCAAACTTGCCCTTCTCTAAGAACATAGCACAAAAAAAAAGGTTTGTGATTATATCTTATTTGTCGCTTTTTTTAGAGCTATTTTCTACACAACATATGATTAAACTCAAAACTTGTTAACACTTTAATTCCCAACTCAAAACTATAGCAGTTCTCAATAAAGTGAGGTATTCCCTATGCCCGATGCCCGATGCCCGATGCCCTATATCAAGCGTGCACCTCATGTTACTGAGAAAGGCTATATTTCATGACTAACACTTCGACTTCGCTTGGGGTGCAGTCTGACTAATAAATTTTGCCTTCTACCTTCTACCTTCCTTCTACAAATCCCGCCGCGACAGCAGAAACCAGATGCCACCCAAACCCAAAACACCGCACAAAACCCCGCCTTCCCACCCAAAAACAGTCCCCCCCGGCAAATGTCCAGGCTTTGCTTTAGAAGTAAAATTCAGCTCCGAATAGTATACCCACTGGCTGTTAACCCGCCAGCCCACGCGATCGCCAAACTTCTCCCAAACTGTAGCATCATAAACACCAGGCTTTCCCCCCAACTTGAGCCACAAACCCTTTTGCACAGAAAAACCGAATCTGCGGTGACTGTGCCGCACCCAAAGTTGATCGATAGTCTGCAACTCCTTAGCTGGAAACTTCCTAATATCTTCCTCACTCAAATAACCCCGTGAATTTTGCTGCATCACCTCCAGCATTTTCACAGAAGTTTCCTCATCAGCACCACGCCAATTTTTAGCAGCTAGCAGCCTTGCCAAGTGAGAATAATCAATACCTTTTTCCGACTCTAAATTCACAGAAACTAGCGGAGTATCAGTCACTGGTTGAGTCGGAACCGAAGGACTAATGACCGTTGTCGGCTGCGACTTTTCCATGACGGGGACAACAACAACAGGAGGTTTTAAAGCATCCAAAACTTCCACAGCCGATTTGTAGCGATCTTTAACATATTCCTGAATCAACTTATCCAAAACCTGACCTAAATCGTCGCTAATTTGTGTTCCTTTTGGCAAAGCCTCCCTCCAAAGCCATCGGCCTTCAAGCGGATCGTAAAGGTCATCGTGAATGTCCCCGTAGATATCCAGATAAGGCATAACAGAAGTCAGCAAGCGAATGCAAGTCACCCCCAAGCTATAAAGGTCGCTAGCAGGAACCGCCCTACCGTGACGCTGTTCTAGAGCCGCGTAGCCGGGAGTTCCCAACTTCGTTCCTGTTTTGGTCGGAGCAGCAGCTACTACTTGTTTGGAAACCCCAAAATCTATCAGCACTAACTTACGATCGCGAGATCTGCGGATCACATTCTCAGGCTTAATATCGCGGTGAATTACATTTCTGTCGTGAACAAACTTCAATAAAGGCAGCAAATCTAACAGCAGTTCGCAAGTTTTAATTTCGCTATAAGCACCGTACTTATCTAACTCATCCTTTAAATTATTGCCATCAATAAACTCTTGGACTAAATACAATCGCCCATCTTCCTCAAAATAAGAAATTAACTGAGGGATTTGCGGGTGCTTCAGTTCGTATAACCGCCTTGCCTCTTGCTCAAACAGTCGAACATATTTTTTAAAATGACCCGGCTTCCGCTGAAATTCTTGAGGAGGTGACAACTGTTTGATTACGCACAATTCTTCAAATTTTCCATGATTAACAGCTCGGAAAGTCCTGCCAAATCCCCCATCGCGCAGCGGTTCAGTTGCTCCATAAAGGTCTTTTAGCAGCAGCTTGGAACCACAATTAAGACAATACTTTGTGCCTGGTGGGTTCTGACGCTTGTCTCTTGGGCAATCGAGATTAAGGCAGTATGTCATATATTAAAAAAATGCGAACAAAATTATACTCAGGGTTTTATATTATTCAAGAGTCCGATCGCGAGCTGGTTTTTGTAGAGGCGAGACCTCGAACCTTACGGAGGCGGCAGCCACCCTCGCCATCAGAGGGGGCGCTCTCACCAGACTGCCCCTGAGCAAGTATAACTCTCTTGAGGGTTTGACCTCAAACTCGAAGTCCATATCTAACCTTAGACTCCGATCCGTGCAATACATTTGATTTAGCGGTCAAAGAGCCTCCAGATCAAACAGAAATAGTAATTTATTACCAGCCGCGTGAGCTCTGCAACGCCAAAAAAACTGAGGATTCCGCCTGAGATATAATTTTATTGCCAGAGAGAAGCACACTAACGGGAGCCACAGCTTCCGTCAAGTTCGATCGACTTTAATATTTTAGCAGCATAATTTATTACCTAACCAGGCGGAATCAACAATCCAAAACTCCCCAACAAACGCACGTTAAAATAAAGACTAGCTTCCGCGATCGCAATCCGAGCGCGACCAGACAATTAGCCAGTTTTTCCTGTTTCTTTTTTTCAGCTATTACCAGTTACATCTATTTCGATCGGTCTATTTAATTAGGAATCGCCAGTGACACCAAAACTACAGCCCTCTCCAACTCCAAACACCCGAAAAAAATTACCAAAAGTACCTTGGTTCGAGCGGTTCATGGCACTGGTCGCCCTGGGAAATTTAAGCCTAGTAATATTTGACATAACTTACGTGCCCGGACGAGATTTCTACTTCCGGCAACTGCCAGTTCTCACTCAAGTATACGACCCATTTAAAGGTATTAAACCCCACCGAGACACCCAGCAATATCTGGAAACCTTAGAAGAATTAAAAATTCAAGTAGTGCAAACAGGGTTGCCTTCTCCCCAAGTAGCAGCCAAATTGCAGGAAATAAACAATCTGAGCGCTAAAATGATCGACGAAGATCCCTTTCGAGTAGCATCAAAAAGTGGCACCCTAGAAAAAATAAAAGACCGGATGCGCGATCGCGTCCCGAATCCCCAAGACTCCGCTAAACAATCATTCCAAAGATTCTGGAGCCAAGACTATTTAAACAAACAAGGCTGGCCAAAAGAAATCAAGTGGTTTGACTCCAAAATCAAGCCATTAATCGCCACCAACTATTTCCGCGAGATTGGAGAAAACGGCGAATTCACCGATAATTTCTGGCTAATCGACCTGCCATTTATTGCCATATTCGCGATCGAATTTCTAGCCCGTACCTACTTGATCAGCCGCCGCCACCGCACCGTCACTTGGCGATCAGCTATGCTTTGGCGATGGTACGACATCTTTCTGCTCCTCCCATTCTGGCGCCTGTTGCGAGTATTACCCGTCACAATTCGCATCCACCAAGCCAAAATGCCAGATCTCCAACCGATACGCACCCAAATCAGCCGAGGTTTCGTCGCCAACTTCGCTCAAGAATTGACCGAAGTAGTAGTAATTCAACTCATCAACCAGATGCAACAATCAATCACCACAGGCGAACTCGCTCGTCAACTATTTCAATCTCAAAAACAGCGCTATCTAGACATCAACAATATCAATGAAATAGAAGCGATCGCCACCCATCTAGTGCAAATAACCGTCTACAAAGTGCTCCCCCAACTCCAGCCAGACCTAGAAGCCCTCCTCCGGTACAATATTGAAACATTCCTCAAACAATCCCCCGTCTATCAAGGATGGAAGCAAGTACCCGGCCTGGGAAATCTGCCCGGACAGCTAGCAGAGCAATTAGTTGCAGAACTCTCCAAATTAGTCACCCTCGGCCCCCAAGATGCCTACGAAGCCTTCAAAATCGCCAGCGAAGACCCCATAAGCATCAAACTCTCAAGCCAGCTAGTCCAACATTTCGGGCAAGCTTTAGGAACCGAACTGCAAAAGCAGCAAACCTGGCAAGAAATACAACTGCTGCTGTGCGACTTCCTAGAAGAGTTCAAAATCAACTACATTCAGCGGTTGAGCGAAGAAGACTTCGAGAAAATTTTAGAACAAGCCAAAGAACTGCAACGGATAGCCCCGCGTTAGGCCGTGTCATCACTCCGAAGTCCCCAAACCGTTCGGGCAAGTCTCCCCGCGCGGTGCCCGCTGGGTAGCGGTACAACACCGCTTCCACGAACAACCGATTGTAGGCAGACTGTCCCACCCACATAACCTTCACATCCGCGCAACAAATCTTTGATCCTTTCCCACTGTTAATCCCGTAGGGCATAACGGCAGCTTGTCATGCCCATAGAATCCTTCTAGTCGGCTGTATCTCTCCTTTACCTTCCTTTACATTAACTGATGACAAAGCCTAGCCTCTAGGATTTGAAAAAGCTTTAAATCCTTGCCAGCCATGTGTTTACCTCTAATACCAAATTCACTATTAAGCTTAGATAGTTTCCCAAAATTAAAAGAATAGCCCTAACTCTCTTCTGTGTCATAATCCCCTCTGCTCCCGCGCTCTACTTATTTTTTTCTTCCCCAATCAGCAATTAGCAATTACCCTGCTGTAACTCCTGCAAATGAAAGTTGCTGGAATTGTAAAGTTTCATGTGCGATCGACATTCTCTACGAGAGTCATCTGCAGAGCTGTGCATCAAATCTTCAGCGCAGTAGTGAGTTAGACAGCCGTTACGGTTCTCAGCGGCCTAGCGTGTCATGTTTTTAGCGAGAAAGGTCAATTTTTTTAGACGTATATTATATCACTTTATATGTAAGTTTGAGGATATTCTACTTTTTAGAGTCAATCTGTAAAGTAAAGTTAAAAACCACTACAAATAGCTCTAAACCAAGTAATCTATTAGATATGATTGCTAACTGGTTTCCTAAAAGCTAAAAAATTTGACAAATGCTATGAAAAAATAAGGCGCGTCAGTATCTTTAGTCAGCTCTTATTATACCCGTCTCAGAGAAAACACGTAAGTAGCCATGCTTGTTTAAAGTTACTGTTTCAAACTTTTAACTAACTATTATAGATTGCTTTTCAATATATTTTCTCAGCCTCATTTCACTCAACTCACTGAGATTTTTCCGCCAATTCGTTACCCCAGAAGTAACACCAATCAATGTCACAGACCTCTGCAACCACTTTCCTATCAAACCGTTCTAAAAAAAAGGTGTCCCTGCGCCTAATTTTAGTATTCCCATTCGTTCTACAAATATTTGCCGCCGTCGGGCTGACAGGCTGGCTATCCTTACGCAACGGGCAAAAAGCAGTCAACGAAGTTGCCAGCCAGTTGCGGAGTGAAATTACGGCCCGCATCCAGCAGCAGCTCAACACTTACCTAGATACAGCCCCTCGCGTCAATCAATTGAATGCCAATGCCCTTCGCCTAGGATACTTAAATCCCGACAAATTGGAGAGTATGGAGCGCTATTTGTGGGAGCAACTTCAAGCTTTTCCTTCTCTGCCCCAGATGGGTTTTGCTACTAAAACGGGAGAGTTCATGGCGATTGAACGCCAAGAGAATGGCAAAATATTTTTTAAAATAGCAGACAAAGAGCATCGGAATGAACTTCATATTTATGAATCTGATAGCAAAAACAATCAAAGAAAGCTCTTACAAGTCTCCCGCAACTACAATATACTCCGCCGTTCATGGTATAAAGACAGTGTACGCTTAGGCCAGCCCACATGGAGCGAAATTTTTCCGCTTACAGGTCAGAAAACGCTCTCCCTCCCTGCCGGACATCCAGTTTATGACGAAAGTGGCGAACTGCGCGGAGTATTCGTTGCTAATTTTTTGATCTCTTTCCTCAGCGACTTTCTGCAAAGGATAAAAATCGGTCGATCGGGACAGACATTCATTATGGAACGTTCTGGACTCCTAGTAGGGAGTTCCACTCTCAAAGAAGCATTTATTATCAACAATGGCAAACTAGATCGCCTGAATGCTTTAGATAGCACAGATGATTTAATTCGGCTGACAACAGCGCATTTAAAAGAACGCTTTGGCGACCTCACTAAAATTAATAGCTCTCAGCAATTGGATTTTACGATCGCCGGCCAGCGACAATTCCTCCAAGTTATGCCCTTTCAGGATAGCCGAGGATTGGACTGGCTGATCGTCGTCGTAGTTCCTGAAAGCGATTTCATGGATCAAATTAACGCCAATACCCAGACTACGATTTTGTTGTGTTTCGGAGCCTTGGCGCTAGCTACCGTTTTGGGAATCTTAACCGCACGCTGGATTACCAGCCCGATTCTCCGTTTGATCGCAGCTTCTAGAGCGATCGCCAGTGGCGACTTAGAGAAAAATGTGCAGGTAAAAGGCGTAGAAGAACTAGAAGTTCTGGGTCAGTCTTTCAACCTTATGGCACAACAGTTGCGCGAATCCTTTGAGGCGCTAGCCAAGACCAATTCCGAGCTAGAAATCCGAGTAGAAGAACGCACCGCCGAACTCACGGAAGCCAAACAAATCGCTGATACTGCCAACCAAGCTAAAAGTGAATTTTTAGCGAATATGAGTCACGAATTGAGAACCCCACTAAATGGAATTTTAGGATACGCTCAAATCCTAGAACGCTCAACAACGATGGCTCCGAAAGATATCCAAGGCATCAGTATTATTCACCAGTGTGGTTCCCACCTGTTAACCCTGATCAATGACATCTTAGACCTCGCTAAAATTGAAGCTCAGAAATTGGAACTGTACGCGAAAGATTTCCATTTTCCTTCCTTTTTGCAGGGAGTCGCGGAAATCTGTCGCATCCGAGCCGAACAAAAAGGAATTGCTTTTGTTTATCAACCCAGTTCGGAAATTCCTGCTGGCATCTACGCTGACGAGAAACGCTTGCGACAGGTACTAATTAACTTACTGAGCAATGCAATTAAGTTTACAGACTCGGGACGAGTGACTTTTAAGATAGAACATCTGGAAAAGGACACAGGTGAAAAGGTACAAAGCTATGAGGAAAAGCAAATCTCACCAATTCACAAAATTCGGTTTCAAATTGAAGATACTGGCGTTGGTATGACACCAGAACAATTAAAAAAAATATTTTTGCCTTTTGAACAAGTAGGAGACAGCAAGCGTCAGGCGGAAGGAACCGGACTCGGTTTAACAATTAGCCAGAAAATTGTCGAAATGATGGGTAGTACCATTCAAGTAAAAAGTCAGTCAGGAGTCGGCAGTGTTTTTTGGGTAGATTTGAATTTACCGGAAGCGGCAGACTGGGCAAATACAGCGACGATTGCCAAGCAAAGAAAGCTGGTTGGCTACCAAGGTAGAAAGCAGAAAGTTTTGGTTGTGGATGACAAATGGGAAAATCTCTCAGTTATTGTCAATCTCCTGGAACCCCTCGGGTTTGAAGTAACCGAAGCTAAAAACGGTCAAGAAGGTTTAGAAAAAGTAGAAGAGTTTAAGTTCGATTTGATTATCACTGACTTAGTGATGCCAGTCTTAGATGGCTTTGAGATGATGCGCCGTATCCGAAATTTGTCACACTATAAAGACGTGGCAATCCTTGCTTCATCTGCCAGTGTATTTGCTACCGACCAACATAAAAGCTTGGAGGGGGGAGCCAAGGATTTTCTCGGTAAGCCTGTGCAGGCAGAAGAGCTATTTGAGATGTTGCAAAAGTATTTAAAACTTGAATGGATATATGAGGAACAAAAGAATGAAAAAATCAGCACTATTCCTTTTTCATCAGATACTCAATCACTTTCTGAATCGACCTCTGTAGTAGCGCCCCCGCCCGGAGAAATTGAACTCCTACTTGAACTGGCGATGAGAGGCAACGTGAAAGGAATTGTGAAGCGCAGTGAACACCTAGAGAAATTGGATCAGAAATTTGTGTCCTTTGCTGTTGAGCTGCGCCATTTAGCCCAAGGCTATCAAGTCAAAAAAATAAAAGAGTTTATTACATCCCACAGAATAGAAAAAGAATGAAGGCAGCAAATATGGAAACAAGTAGCATCTTGATCGTCGATGATAATCCTAGCAATCTGGACGTGCTTTCTGAAGCTTTAGCGGGTTCGGGATGGGAGATATTGGTAGCAACTGATGGTGAAAGTGCCATCGAACAGGCTGAATATACTCAGCCTGATTTGATTCTTTTAGATGTGATGATGCCAGGAATTGACGGGTTTGAAACCTGCCATCGCCTGAAGGCAAGTCCGTTGACGAACGAAATTTCGGTAATTTTTATGACGGCTCTGTCTGACATAGGAGATAAGGTCAAAGGCTTTAATCTAGGGGCTGTCGATTACATTACTAAGCCCTTTGAACAAAAGGAGGTTTTAGCTCGCGTCAATCTCCATTTAACACTGCGTTCTTTGACTAAAACTCTCGCCGCCCAAAATCTGCTTCTCAAACGGGAAATTGAAGACAGGCTCGCAGCAGAAGCAGCGTTGCATCAGCTCGCGCAGGAGTTAGAAAAACGGGTGGAAGAACGAACCGCTGAACTTTCTCAAGCTTTGGATAATCTAAAAAAAGCTCAAGTGCAAATCGTTCAAAGTGAAAAGATGGCTTGCCTTGGTCAACTTGTAGCTGGCGTAGCTCATGAAATTAACAATCCAGTTAGTTTTATCTCCAATAATATCCCTATTGCCAAGGAATATATTGCCGATTTGATCGGAATGACTCGGCTGTGCCAGCACAATGTTACTTCGACATCAGAATTTGAGGATAAGTCCCAGGAGAGTGAGTTAGATTTTATTGTTGAAGATTTGCCAAAAATTCTTGATTCAATGGCGGTCGGAACAGAGCGACTTTACAATCTTTCTATGTCACTGCGTAATTTTTCTCGCTTGGATACATCGGCACTAACGCCAGTGAATATTCACGATGGGCTAGATAGTACCTTATTAATTTTAGGGCATCGACTGAAACCTAAAGGAAGTTTCCCAGGAATTGCAGTGATTAAAGAGTATGGGAAATTGCCGCTAGTAGAGTGTTATCCGGGGCAACTAAATCAGGTGTTTATGAATATATTGGCGAATGGAATTGATGCTTTAGAAGAGTCTACGATTAGTTGTCCGCTGTGCGGGGAAAACAAACAGAGCAATGAGACTCCACAGCTTCGGATCTGCACTGACATGCTTCAGGATGACAGAGTGGTGATTCGGATTGCTGATAATGGGGTTGGCATAAATCAGGAAGTAATGCAGCATTTATTCACGCCGATGTTTACTACTAAATCTGTAGGTAAAGGGACAGGTTTAGGTTTGTCTATTAGCCGTGAAATCGTAGAACGAAAACATGGTGGTAAGCTGACTTGCATTTCCTCGCCCGAATGGGGGGTAGAGTTTGTAATTGAGCTTCCAATCCAGCATTAGTAAGGGGACTTTTTTAGGGTAAATCTTAGTTTTGCTGTTTTGTCAATATACCGTTAATCATGGGATCGCCCATGTCGAATCTACCAATCACCCTCACTGTCAAACTCTTCGCCACCTATCAAGAAGCAGAGGGCTTGTCCGAACTAAAATGAGAATTTCCCCAAGAAACTCCCCTATCGCAAGTCCTAGAACGCCTGAGTGACCATCGCCAACAGTTTTAGGGACGATCGCACCGACTTCGGTATCAACCAGGAATTTGCCCTCGCCCCACCCCACTCCAAAACGGTGATCGAGTCGTCCTTATTTCCCCTGTCAGCTCTCCTCTTGTGCCCTCGGACAGTCCGCCGATGCCGATTCGGTTTGTCACCGGACGGGCGATCGAGCTAAACTGAGAACTGAGGCCTGCCTTCGATCAGAAGAAGTCCTCAAACTTCTTGGAAGAAATTGTTTTACCTAGGAGTGGGTCAAGCCCACTTTTTTTGTTGCATTAGTCGCAGGAAAAGAGCTCGGGGCGTCTGACTTGCAAGTTGAGGACTGATTTAGTAGGGGTACCCCCCCGCTTGAGATCCCCTGCTGGGATGTTGGGTAAGTCCCAAAGTTGAAGACGAAAGTCGCAGCCACCTAATCAAACCACCTCAAAGCCAAGCAATCTCAACACCAAATTTTTCCTTGCCCGTGTCCGAGTTTAGGAGTTTTAACTTAAGTATTCGATATGACTCATCCCCTAATCCCACAAATCATTGACTTAGCTACCCCCGTTGCGGAAACACTGGGATTGGAAGTAGTGGGAGCAGTGTTTCACACCAACCAAAATCCTCCCGTCTTGCGGGTAGACATCCGCAACCTCCAACAAGACACTGGTTTAGCCGACTGCGAGCGCATGAGCACAGCCCTCGATGCTGAGTTAGAGGCAGCCGACATCATACCCGATGCCTACGTGCTAGAGATTTCCAGTCCCGGAATATCCCGATTGCTCAGCAGCGATCGAGAATTTATTACCTTTAAAGGTTTCCCCGTGACAGCCAAAACCACCGAACCCGACTCGCGAATCAAAGAGTGGAAAGGACTACTCCTGGGCCGGGATGAAACAGCGGTTTATCTCAATCAAAAAGGGCGACAGGTTAAAATTCCCCGCCCTCAGATTGTCAAAGTTGAACTAGACGAAGGAAAGGAGATGTAAAGGGAAATTTTGAGTTTTGAGTTTTGAGTTTTGCGATTGCCTCGCAGCAAGCTGAAAACGCTTGGCTGCGAGTTGATTTTTAACAATCACATCTGTAGCAGCGGGTTGAAGAGGAACAACAAATAAATTGTTACTGCACCTAGCTTCCCTAATCCTATCCAGTAACTCATCACTCCTCTGTCATCACTTTTTCTTGAAAATTTCCAAGTACCAATTACCGATTACCAGTTACTTATTACCACAGCAAAAAAGGAGAGTTTTATATGTCAATGGTTCCCCTGCCCGGACTAAAAGAAATGGTCGAAGGTATTAGCAAAGAACGCAATTTACCAAAACACGCCGTCCAAGCAGCCTTGCGAGAAGCCCTGCTCAAAGGATACGAACGCTACCGCCGTACCCAAAAACTCGACCACTTCAGCGAAGAATACTTCGACAACTTTGATGTAGAACTCGACGCAGAACAAGAAGGTTTCCGCGTTTTAGCCAACAAAACTATTGTCGAAGAAGTCATCAATCCCGATCACGAAATCTCACTTACGGAAGTGCAAGAAGTAGCCACGGAAGCTCAGCCTGGGAGCATCGTACTCGTAGACGTAACACCAAATCAAAAAGAATTTGGTCGCATGGCCGCCATCCAGACCAAACAAGTTCTCGCTCAAAAACTGCGCGACCAACAGCGCAAAATGATTCAAGAAGAGTTTAAAGATTTAGAAGAAACTGTTCTTCAAGCAAGAGTGCTCAGGTTTGAGAGGCAGTCGGTAATTTTAGCAGTTACCAGCAGTTTCGGTCAGCCAGAAGTAGATGCCGAACTCCCGAAGCGCGAACAGTTGCCCAACGACAATTACCGGGCAAACGCTACATTCAAGGTTTATCTCAAAAAAGTAGGCGAAGGCTCAACTCGTGGGCCGCAGTTACTTGTTTCTAGAGCCGACGCAGGTTTGGTGGTTTACCTGTTTGCTAACGAAGTACCAGAAATAGAAGACGGGGTGGTGAGGATTGTCGCCGTAGCCAGGGAGGCAAATCCGCCCTCCCGGCACGTCGGCCCCCGGACTAAAATAGCAGTTGATACTCTCGATCGCGACGTAGACCCTGTAGGAGCCTGCATCGGAGCGCGGGGATCGCGGATTCAGGTAGTAGTCAACGAATTGCGCGGGGAAAAAATCGACGTGATCCGCTGGTCTCCAGACCCAGCAACTTATATTGCTAACGCTCTGAGTCCCGCTAGAGTAGATGAAGTGCGTTTGGTTGCTCCCGAAGGCAGGAGAGCTCACATTTTGGTCGCTGAAGACCAACTGAGTCTTGCCATTGGCAAAGAAGGTCAGAATGTCCGCCTCGCAGCTCGCCTGACAGGTTGGAAAATCGATATCAAAGATATTGCTAAGTATGATCGCGCCGCCGAAGACAGCAAATTGGCAGCAGAAGCAACTAGGCTCGAAGAACTAGCAGGCGACTACGACGCAGACGAAGCAGGCGACTACGACGGCGACGAGGAAACCGCAGAATTTGAGGAAGAGGAGGCAGCCACCACTGAGGAAACCGAAGCCGCAGTCTAAAAACTGTGACATTTACAAGATTTTCTCTCTTGGGGAGACCAGGAGGACTTGTCCCCTACTCCCCCCTCTCCCCCTACTTCCACTCTCACAAGAAATGAAACCGAACTACCGGTGCTGTGCAAGTTGTCGAAAAATAGCTCCTAAGGAAGCTTTTTGGCGAGTAGTCAGGCTCTATCCTTCTCATCAGGTACAATTAGATCGTGGCATGGGCCGTTCTGCTTACCTTTGTCGGGAAGCAGAATGCCTCAAAGCAGCTCAGAAAAAAAATCGACTTGGGCGATCGCTCAAAGCGGCTGTGTCTGACGAACTGTACCAAACACTTTGGCAGCGTTTAGCCACATCTGACTGTACATCTTACTCTGGCTCACCCGGACGAAAAACCGACAATAGTTCGGCATCGACTGTATAAACCCTCTTGGCAGCCCTACCAGTAATTACTGGTAGCGCCAGCTATAAAACCCCAATCCGATCTGCCCACCAGTCTGGAAAGATTTGTGTCAGATTAGATAAGGGTAGGGTACTAGCAGAGGTATCCTCAAGGTGGAAAGGCAAACTTTGAAGCTTGAGAGAGTGGGTTTTGCCAAAACTCAGACTTCGGAGTTCCAAGTTCCCAAACAGACTTGAGAATTCTTCAACCGCAGACTTCAGCGAGTTGCATCTTTTAGATAAAATTGCTGAGCGAGTACCAAAACCCCGATTCCTGACACTGAATCAATCACAGCGAATGATGTCGTCATTAGAACAAAAAATCACAATGTAAAAACTGGTTGGCACAAAAGAGGGCAGAGTGGATGAACAACGGCAAAGTAAGAATTTACGAATTATCACGGGAACTAAATTTGGATAATAAAGACATCTTGGCAGTATGCGAGCGGCTCAATATTTCAGTCAAGAGCCACAGCAGCACAATTACAGAATCCGAAGCAGAGCGCATTCGCAAAACGGCGGAAAAATACGTAGCCAGTAGCCACTCTTCCCCCGGCAAGCCAGCTCCACCCGAAAGAGCAGCAGCGCCATCTAGAGAATCTGGCCCTCACCCTAACGACCAACAAAAAAAGCAGCAAATTTTAGAAATACGCAGTCCAAAAGTACGACCGGCTGGTGCAAACTCCCAGCCTGCAGGCAACGAGGAGAACAAAAATCAGCCGGCGGCAACCGTGGCAACTCCTCCCAAGTCGCCTGCAGCTCAACAACTCCAGCCTCCAGCTAAACCGAATATCAATCGACCTGTACTGTCGAAGCCAAATGTCGCAGTCTCGGCGGCTCCGTCAGAAATAGTGTCGGAAACAGTCTCGGCAACAGTCTCGGAAAATGTAGGTGCGATCGCCCCGGAAACAACCGCCCAGGCTCAGGCACCTGCGGCACCTCAACCGCCTTCGGAAAAGGCTCCCGAACGCACCAAGCAACCGCCGATCGCCCCCCCTGCGCCGTCGGCCAAACTCACGTCGCCGCCAGTCAGAGGGGCATCAGAGTCGGCTAGCCGTACCCCACAAAATCTGGGGAACAAGCCGGTACTCAAACTTGCAAAAACCGAGCAAGAGCAATCAGAACAGTCAGAAACTCTGGAAGCGCCGGCCAAACCGAGCCGTCCCAGCAGACCTGCACCGGGAGCTCCTACCGAATCTCGCGACGCGCAAAGACCGCGCCGGGAAGGCGCTGGTGGCCCAGTCAAAACTCCACTTGCCGCTCGACCCCAGCCCGGTGGCCCGCGCCGGAGCCTTGCCCCCGCAACGTCAGCTACCGGGCTGCGTAGCCGCGGCGGTGACACCGGAGCCATAGGGGATGACACTGATGACAATGAAGAAGATAATACGCCGTTGCTGGAGATTCCTCTCCTCGAAAGGCCCTCCCTCCCTCGTCCAGCCAAAAAGACATCGGTCATTTGGGAAGAAGATGATGACGAAAACTCAGATGCTGCCAAAGCTGCCAAGGCAGTTAAGGCAAAACGTTCTCGTCTCAAACCCATAGACGAGGATGACGAGGACTTAGAAAACGGCTTGGATCTGCCAGCACCAGTCACGGTCAGCCTGTCCCTAGCCCGCCCAGCTAAAGCGAAGGGACAAGCAGCACCCAAGTCAACACCAACTCCGGGCGCACCCGGAAGCAGCGGAAAAAATAAGAGACCGGGCCCTTCTCACGATAAAAGTTCTTCTTCAGGTTCCAGCGGGGGACGCGGCAACCGGGGCAAAACAGCCGAAGCTAAGGTAGAACGTCCAGAAAAGCTCCTGCTGAGCAGGCCGATGACCGTTCAAGAACTAGCACTTACTCTGGCTGTTCCCGAAACCGAAATTATTAAGCGGCTGTTCTCTAAAGGAATTGCGGTCAATATTACCGAAACCCTGGACATTCCAGCGGTGAGGATGGTAGCCGAAGAAATGGGCGTAGAGGTGGAAACCCCAGAAAAAGTAGCGCCAGCTATCAAAGTGATTGAGATGCTGGACGAAGCAGATTTGGAATACCTCGAACGCCGTCCGCCAGTGGTAACGATTATGGGCCACGTGGATCACGGCAAAACTACCTTGCTCGACTCGATCCGCAAAACCAAGGTGGCTCAGGGAGAAGCTGGGGGCATTACCCAGCACATTGGTGCTTACCACGTGGATGTGGTACACGAAGGCAAGAGCCAGCAGGTGGTATTTTTGGATACGCCCGGTCACGAAGCCTTTACAGCGATGCGGGCTCGGGGAACACGGGTTACGGACATCGCCATCTTGGTGGTGGCGGCGGACGACGGCGTGCGACCCCAGACAATTGAAGCGATAAGCCACGCGAAAGCGGCGAAAGTGCCAATTGTTGTGGCTATCAATAAAGTTGACAAGGAGGGTGCTCAGCCGGAACGGGTGAAGCAAGAGCTTACTGAGTACGGCTTGGTCGCAGATGACTGGGGCGGCGATATCACGATGGTTCCAGTCAGCGCGATCCGAGGCGAAAACCTGGATACGCTGTTGGAAATGATTCTGACAGTGGCGGAAATGGAAGACCTCAACGCCAACCCGCACCGACCAGCTAAGGGTACTGTGATTGAAGCTCACCTCGACAAGGCAAGGGGACCGGTGGCAACTTTGCTGGTGCAAAACGGCACTCTGCGAGTGGGCGATATTGTGGTCGCAGGCTCGGCTTTGGGCAAGGTGCGCGCCATGATCGATGACCGGGGCGAACGCGTAGAGCAAGCAACTCCATCCTTCGCGGTGGAAGTGCTGGGGCTGCGGGAAGTTCCTCGCGCCGGAGACGAGTTTGATGTCTTCGCAAACGAAAAAGAAGCTGCGGCGATCGCCTCTGGAAGAGCTACCTCCCAACGAGATTCCCGCCTGCTGCAAGGTGGCCGGATCAGCCTCAGCGGCTTCTCTCAACAAGCTAAGGAAGGCGTTCTCAAGGAACTCAACTTGATCTTGAAGGCAGATGTCCAAGGCTCCCTCGAAGCAATTGTCGGCGCTCTGACTCAACTTCCTCAAAAAGAAGTTCAACTCCGACTGCTGCTATCTGCTCCTGGGGAAATTACAGAAACGGATATTGACCTCGCTGCAGCCAGTAATGCTGTAATTATCGGGTTCAATACTACTCTCGCCACCGACGCTCGCCTCGCGGCTGACCAAGCGGGGGTAGACGTGCGGGAATACAGCATCATCTACAACCTCTTGGATGATATTCAAGGGGCGATGGAAGGCCTGCTGGAACCCGAACTGGTGGAAGAACCTTTGGGTCAAGTCGAAGTGCGCGCTGTCTTCGCGATCGGTCGCGGGGCTGTGGCTGGATGTATGGTACTCTCTGGCAAAGTCATCCGTAACTGTAAGGTGCGGGTGCGCCGGGGCAACAATGTCGTTTACGAAGGTGTCCTCGACTCCCTAAAACGGATGAAGGAAGATGCCAAAGAAGTCAATGCTGGCTTTGAATGCGGCATTTCCTTGAGCGGGTTTAGCGACTGGGCGGATGGCGATATGATTGAAGCCTACCGGATGGTTACTAAGCGCCGGACTCTCTCTCAATAGTTTTGAGTTGTAAGTGTTGAGGGGGAAGAGAAGTTTTGAGCGATCGCAACCAAATTGCCGATCGCTCGCAACTCTTCTCTTCACTCAATACTCCCAAACTCATCACTCGCAACTTTTGTTTTTAACTTATAGCAGAAGGAAGAAGGTTTTAGTTATCGAGGAGAGAAGGAAGAAGTAATAAAAGCAAAGATGTCCGCAATTAACAACGTCCTCATCGTCTTGGCTGTTGCTAAAAATTCAAAATTTAAAACTCCAATAAAACTTACGCACAGCAATCGAGTTTCCTCCCAAAATGCTTGGTGTTAGCGCTAGATATGTAGTCTTCGCACCGGGTTTATTGGTTAAGAGTGCGTCCTACACTATCAAAACTCAAAATTAAAAACTCATAACTCATAATTATTGAAAGTGCGTTCTTTTTGGTCAGATCCTTTTTTGTGGATTCACCTTTCTGGGGTGGCTACACTGCCGATTTTCCTGGGACTGTGCTTGCTGGGACTCGCAGTGGGTTCTCCCCTGCTCCCTGTCTGGTTAGAAATATTTTTAGTGGCTGTAGCAGGTATTGTTCCTGTGCTGTGGATGCAGTGGTTCCGCCCTTTTTACATTTTTAGTATTTTAGTGGTGGCGGTAAAACCGCAGAATTTAACTTCTGTGCAGCAGCGGATTCTGACTCGGTTTAAAACTAAGTTAAATCAAGGACTCGCTCTTTTTGTCGCTGTTTTGCTGGCAGTAATTTTGTGGCAGCTTTACCGATGGGCCCCCCTGGCGGCTTCGGTGGCTCCCTTTCCTCCTTCCTGGCGGTGGGCTGGATTGTTGTTGGCAGCTTCTGCTTTTTTATCTAGCAATTTGTTTTTCCAGGTGTCTGCTAGTGTCATGGCGGTTTTGCTGACGCCGGAATCAGAATTTGCCGCGACAAAGCCTCATGTTTTAGAAAAAATTCGGCAGGATTTTACGATCGCGCCTTGGCAAGTCGATCAACTTTTGCCGGCTTTGGCAGCCGAGACAACTGCCACTGTGGCTGCACCCGTAGAGTCAATTGGGTCAGCATCCGCTATAGGGAATTCGTCAGTCGGCAGTCTTGTCAACCCAAAACCTGCTGAGAGCAACGGCTTTAAATCTCTACCCGAACAGTCGAGCGAAAAAAAGTTAAATTAAAAATTATGAGGGGGACAATTGTAGTTTAAGCTACTTTAATTTGTACAGATGTATGCTGTGAAAAAAATAGGTAAGGCCCCTCTTCGGATAGATATTATTAATAGTCTTAATATTTAATTTTTAATCGCAGGTTGTGGATATTTTATATTGGCTATCTGGAGAGAAGAATCTATAATAGAGAGTGTCAAGGTCAGCTTTCAATCCTTACAGGGGATTAAAACAGAGGTATAACAATATGGCGAATTATCTACCGCTCGCGCAAGAACCTCAAGCCGCCGAGCCGATTGAGCTGTGCGAAGATTCTGAAATCTGGGGCAGTCTCAAATCAGCGATCGGCGCAAGTTCAGGATTTCAACGCTGGCAGCTAGAACTCAATTTTGATCGTCAGCAGCAAAATGCCACCATCGATCAGCAGGTTCGTTCCTATCTGCGGGAAACTTTAGAAACTTTGGCTTATTGAGAGCAGCCAAGCCAAATGCTGTAACCGATAGTACCTTCCCATCGCCCCATGTTTAAAACCAACTTGAAACACGGCGTTAATTTCACGATTTTTCAAAACAAAGGGCGTTTTAGAATGAATCATAGATATCCTAGCTCCTTCTATTCAGGAGCTAGGACGTTATCGATACCTACTCAAAAAAATCACCGTGTTCCATCTTAAAAAAATGAGCTGAGTTCCTTGAGGGGGCGACAACGCCTATCTTACCTTGATAGTAAAAGCATTGAATCCCCTGAACCTCAAAAAAGATAGCGGATTCTAGACAGGCTTATTGACTCATAAGATCGTCCAAGATAGGCTTGAACTTGATTCTCTAGGATAGCCACTCTCTTTTATTGACTCATGCCCGCAAAGATATTTTCGCTTGACCATTTACTCAAAACCTTGACGCAGCAATGCTTTCAACCTGCTTTTCACCCCGTGAAGTGAGTTCCTCCAAGGATTGAAGTAATATCTGAGCACTACGCCGATGGTGGAATTTAGCAGCAATCTTCTGTCGTGATTTTTGAATCAGGCTCAATGTTAATTCTTTATCCTTTAGCAATTTTGCTATGGCCTCTGCCATTTTTTCGGGATTTTCCGGCGGGACTAGCATACCGTCAACACCGTTATCTATCAGTTCCGCCATTCCACCCACCTGCGTCACTACTACAGGAGTTTGCATAGCCATTGCTTCCATAACAGCTACAGAAATTCCCTCTTTCAAGCTGGGTAAAACAAAAATATCAGCCTCTTGATAACCTTGGCGATTTCGTTCTTCTGAGACAGAACCAAGCAGCTCAACATAATCAGACATTGATTGCTCTTGAATGAATTTTTCGAGTTCTTTACGGTAGCCATTACCCGATTTTGCATCTTCCCCAGCAATCTGCAAGCGGACATCAAACCCTTGTTGTCGAAGCAACTTAATTGACTCAATCAGGTACTTTTGTCCTTTGGCTATATTGAGACGGCCACAAGTGTAAATTAGGCATTGACTGCCTTCCTGCCAAGGAGTATAGGGAGTTTCACGCTTAATTTCATCGAGATTTACACCGACTGGTGACACCCTCACATCCTTTGGCAAGAAGCCTGCCAGGTCATTTTTAACCGAGTTGAGGAGTTGTTCAGACATTACAGAAGCAAAAGCAGAATATTTCCATTTTTGTTCTTGATTGGGCCCAAAATCTTCTAACTGACCGAGAAGAGCCAGACTATAAGTTATGTCCGAAAGTATGGAGGCAAATAGGGCAATATTAGCAGCATTGCTACAGGAATGAACGTGGACGTGAGACCAGCCCTGGGTTCGGGCAAGCCAAGCTAGCTTAGCTCCCATAACAACCAATACCAAATAGTAAAGTCTTTGAGAAAAGGATATATTTTTAGTATTAGCAATTACACTGAGACAGCGCCACCAGGCAATCGGGCCAGCTTTGATGAGCTCTATGGGAACATTCACAAAATCTTTGATCTCAAATGGTATCAAATAATCAGTCATACTTTGCGCTTTCTCAGCCCAAGTATGTACAACTTGAGTGGGCGGACGGCGGGTTGATATCATGTGAGGTTCCATACCAAGATCGAGCATTGCTTGATATTCTCGCCATATCCAAGTATGAGTTTGTCCGGGAAATTCAGGGATAAAGTAGCCAATCTGTTTATTCATTATTGATTATTTTCCTTAGCAACTTGACAAATTGAAATATGCTAAACCATCGGTTATTTGTTCCTGAGCAAAGATGATTTTTAGCTGGCCAAACCCACGCCCTGCCATTTTTTGGGGAGAGGTAGTAGGTGATTTCAATAACTAGCTTTACAAAATCTAGGTTCACAGGATTTGGACTCACATTCGGCACCCCAGAGAGTTCATGTCTCAGAACTTTTAATAGCTACAAATATAGTTTTGGGGATACCCAAAAGTCTAGATGTAGGAACAAAAGACTCCAACCCCACTACATTGAGAGGGTGTAGAATTTTAGGTTACTGAATGTGAGCAGTTCTTCAATAGATGGTGACTAGCCGGAGAGGTTTCACATTGTTGTCTAGCTAATAGTCTAGGTGGCTTGGCCGGCTGTCAATTCTAATTGAGTCCGATCTTTGCCGATCGCCAAACATTTTTTAACAGCAGCAATTACATCTTCCACATCTGCATCTGTTAGTTTGGCCGAAATCGGCAAGCTAATTGTATGCAGTCCGATGTAGCTAGCATTCGGATAGTCTTCCGGCTGCCATCCAAACATTTGTTGATAGATAGGATGTTCCGGCATACTCATGTAATGTACGCCGACACCGATATTTTCAGCATTTATAGCGTTGAGAAACTCGTCGCGGCTGATTCCTGCTTTGGCTTCATCTACCAGAATGGTGTAGAGGTGATAAGCATGAATTGTATCCGGTTCGGGGCTGGCGGGCAAAGTAATCGGCAGATCCGCAAATGCTTCGTTGTAGCGCTGCCAAATCTGCTCCCGCCGCTGCCAATAAGGAGCAACTCGTTTCATTTGATGAATGCCGATCGCAGCTTGCAGATCCATCATATTGTATTTAAAACCGACCTCCACAACTTGGTAGTGCTTGTAACCCGAGTCTCCGAAGCGCTTCCAAGCATCTTTGCTCATACCGTGCAGCGCTAAAATTTTGAGCCGGTCGGCGTCTTCTTGACGGCCGGCCAGAATCATTCCTCCTTCGCCCGTCGTAATGTTTTTGGTAACATAAAAGCTGAAGCATCCGAAGTCGCCAAATGTGCCTGCTTTCCGCCCCTTGTACTCTGTTTCGATCGCGTGAGCGCAGTCTTCAATTAACTTCAAGTTGTGACGGCGAGCAATCTCGCAAAGCGCATCCATGTCACAGGGACGGCCTGCAAAATGAACCGGCAAAATTGCTTTTGTTTTTGGAGTTATTTTAGCTTCTACTTGAGCCGGGTCAATATTCATTGTCACCGGATCTACATCCGCCAGTACCGGTGTTGCCCCCGCGTGGATGATCGCATTAACTGTAGCGCAAAAAGTCATCGGAGTAGTAATGACTTCATCCCCCGGTTCTAACGAAGCAGCGAGGATGCTCAAGTGCAGTGCCGCCGTACAGGAATTGACTGAAATCGCGTACTGGGAACCCTTGTAAGCTTTGAAGTCATTTTCAAAACTCATGACTTTAGGGCCTGTACCTAACCAACCTGTTTTCATGGTTGACACCACTTCTTGAATTTCAGCATCTTCGATCGCCGGAGCGCCGAAAACCAAAAAACGGTCTTTTGAACGAATAGGATTGTTGTTCATTTTTCTAGTGTTACCCAGTAAATAGAGTCGAGCGAGTGAAAGTGTAGACCCCTAAAAAGTAAGATTTTATTGGGATTGGAGGTGCTGTTAATTAATCCACTCTCTCACCTTTTTTTAGTCAAGAGTTTTGGGGATGCCTTGCGCAATGGCATTTGTTATAGCACGAGCTTACTAATGACCAGCCGTTTTTCCGCAAGCGCCTGATTCTGACAGCGTTTCTCTATATTAATATAGATAATCTCCCATGTCCACCCGATCGGATTTCATTTTAGGAGCGATACACAAGCTCTTGCGTGCATTTTGTGTTTTAAATACTTTATTCAAAAAAAATAAGACTACTTCTGGATAAACTTTTTGTCAACTGTCGAACATCTATCGCGATATAGATTTTACAGCGAAGTTATCTAATTTCAGATTTTAGATTTTAGATTTTAGATTTTAGCATTAGGAATGACTGATTTCCGTCTGGTTTGAAGCTTGCCTGAAGTTAGATTTTGTTTTTAACTCGTGTCAAAATTAGGCAAATTTTGCACAAAAAAAAGGTAACTTCCCTGTAATTGATGCAGGTTCAACAATATTCTGCGATCGCTCGCACGAATCCACCCTCCTTGACACCATCTGCTATAGTCTAGGCAGGCGAATCTTGTTTAAAATGTCTTGCAGCCGTTCTGAAACGCCGCCCAATTGTTCTGACAAAGCTACAAGTTTGCCGTAAGCTTCAACTAAACGATCGCCCTCAACGTTAACTTCTGGAGTCGGATAATTCTTCATCGCTTCCAGCAGCGTAATCTCGTTATCATTAGTTGCCGACAGCACCAAGGCCTCGCGCAAAGCTTCTCGATTTGCATTCCCAGAAGGAGTGCGAATTACCTGACCCACTTCATCGAGAATTATTTCCCCAACCTTGCTGTTAAGCGTCCGATCCAAAAAGCTTTGACTGACTTTCACCGGTCTCGTCAGACTGTTGCGAACCGCTTCCGGGTCTTTTTTTGCCCTTCCCAGCAGCATTTCTAAGGCGGGGGACATTTGCCCAGTTTCTGCAAAAATTTCTAATTCGCTGACGGGTAAAGTCATTCGGATCGCACTGTATTTGAGCACTACCTTTTCGGCAGCCGCCGCAGCATTGCTGTAAAAGACAATTCCCGCGCCTGCTGCTAAAAATAACGTCCACCGCCCTTTGAAAAATGATCGACCCATAGTAAAATCTCCCAACATCTTTTTCTACTTCGACTTTGACACATCTCATTAGTTACTACACAGACTAAGCTCTTCGGGAAATGCCAAATTATTTGATCGCCCCAGCACTTATACCATTTTAGATTTTAGATTTTAGATTTTAGATTTGCCAATGACTGATGACGATCGTGGTTTCGATCACAAGTCTACAGTTGGATGATTTTTGGGAACTGGTATTACCTATATCGGATGCTAGGCAAAAAACTCGGTTCAGGGCACTTGTACCGGCCTCTCTGTACGCGGTACACACCCTACTGATAACACTCAACCATTCACTTTTGCGACCACGATTCAACCGTCAACAGTCAATACTCAACAGTCAACAGTCAACAGTCAAGAATCACCGACGGTGCAACCGAAATTGATATGATTCTCTCTCCCAAGCTCCCGATCCTAGCAAAATGCCGAACGCCAGCTATTCTATCAGTGAAGGCTGGCGCTGGGCTTAAATTTATTTAATATATTTAGGGTCTTTATGAAAGCTGACCCCAATTGAACGAATTACAAGCGGTTTATGATTAGGGCCTTTAAATTTGCTGACCCCAATTGAAGCCACATTATTATAATTACAGGGATCGCTGGCAAACCAGGATTTCATAATAATTTCTTTATATTTCTAACTTTTCCTTGCCTCAGATAGATTTTTGTCTCCATTTGTAAAGTTTTGTTACTTCGACTTCGGGGATCGGCCCTCGGCGCGCTGCTCCCAGCGAAACAGGAACACCATCAGGGCCACAACTCCGACTTGGAGGGCAAAATTAGGCAAAGCAGAACCAATTTCCCGGCCAGAGGCAATTTTAGCGAGGAAAACCAAGCCGCCGATAAAGCCCGAAGCGCCACAAGCTACGTAAACAAACTGTCGCAGAGGCCGGTAGGGAGTGGCCATTTCTGCGGTTAAACGCTCGTATTGTTGGCGGCTGAGGTTGCGCGGGTTTTTGGGGATGTTTGTGCGATCGTCCGAATTGGGGGCTGGCATAGATTTAGGAAATAGGTAAATTAGGATTGGGCCACAAAAACCCGGTTTCTACCAAAAACCTTCTGGCTTAGGTGGCAACTACTGCCGAAAAACCAGGTTTTTGGTACGGGGTGCGCCAGAGAGAGCGAATATTAGACTACAACAAATATCTCACAACTGCCGAAATAAATCACCGTTGAATCCAAACCACAACTGTCTGCAAACAGCCGACAAAAACACCCAAAATCCCTCCTAAATTTACAATTCCCTGCAACTCGCTTTGGACAATTCCCTGAATAGCTAACTCCAACTCTTCAGGAGAAGTACCTTTTACTCGATCGACAATCACCTGGTCAATATTCAAAATCGGGATAGCCTGAGCTACAATATTTTCTAAATCCCGTTCTAAATAGCGCTCTAAAACCAAAGCCAGTTCTTGGCTGACAATTCCGAGGGAAGCGCTCATCACCGCTGAAGTTTGCAATCGATTGAGAAGCAACCGCGAAATATTTTCCCAATCAATAGATTTGCTCAACCCCTCAAGTACGTCTGTACCGCGCTGTTGAACGTAGCTGCGAACGCTGTCGCGCATAGTTTTTCGCAACTGTCTCACAGTCGAAACCGGTAAATTTTGCATCGACAAATTTTGCAGCCATTCCTGAATTCGCCCGCGAATTCCCAAAGAAATAGTTAACTCTGCTAAGCGCTGATTTGTCGCTTCTCTGTCATCAAGACAAAAAGTCCGCAGCCGAGTTAAAGTATTCCGCAAACCAAACAAATTTGCTACTACCCAATAAGTGCCGCTGGTTTTTTCTCGAAAGCCTTCATCGATGATCGAAATATTGCGATCCGTCAAAAAGTCAATTAAAGCCTGCCGCAGCACTTCCGGTGGTATTACTACCTGCAACAACCACTCAGCAAGCTGAGCCGCCTGAGCTTCCGTTAGCTGAATCTCCAGCAAAACTTGATCGAAAATTTGATTAAGCTGAGCTTCTAAAAAATCTTCCCGGCGCGCCAAAACTTTGAGAATTCGCGGCATAGATTCACCCAGCAAATCTCGCAGAATGTTTGCGAGAATTTTAGCGGTTTTTTGCTCGGCGTCAGCTTTTACCTGATCCAGCGCCAACTGCAACAGCCAGAGAATTATCGACTGCATCCGCTCGGTTTGCAGGAGGCGGCGCGCCAAGTTTTGCAGTTCCTCCGGCGTCAGCAGGGAACCCATAATTGTGTCGGAAATTCGCTTTGCTAAACGCTCTTGGTTGCGGGGGATCAAACCGGGAGTGAAAGGCAACTGCCGCCCTTTGATGTAAATAGCTCGATAGGGGCGGAACAGCATTTTGATAGCTATATCGTTAGTGAAATAGCCAATAATTCCTCCCACTACAGGTGGGGCCAACAACAGCCAAATTTCAGACGGATTCATAAATGATTAAAAATAGAGTAAGGTGCACAGGGATCGGTGCACCCTATAGTTAGATAGCCGAGCTAGACTGCAAGCATTTTTAATTTTAAATTGCTTTGCCCAGTACCAATACTCCCATCATAGCTCCAGCAATGGGGTAGTGGGTGGCGGCGGCAAATCCGGCTTTGTTGGCGATCGCGACTTGCTCCTGGCCGATCGGGAATTTTTCTAAACTAGGATTAATGTAAGCATATTCTTGAGTCATGCCAAATTGCTGAGCAATGGGCACTACGAGACTGTCTAAATAAAACTGCTGAAAGCTCCGCATTAGGGAATTGCTGGGGCGGTGGAGGTCGAGAATAGCTGCTTTGGCACCGGGTTTGAGCACGCGGTGCAATTCCTGAAGACTGCGGAGGATGTCCGTCACGTTACGCAGGCCGTAACCCATTGTGGCGCAGTCGAAGTAATTGTCAGCAAAAGGCAAGTCTAGGGCGTCAGCTTCTACCCAGGAAATGGGACTTATAGGGGTGAGAAAAGGTCGATCGCGCCTGGCAGCCACAGCCAATTGTTCGGCGGAAAAATCTACTCCAAATACGCAACCGGTGGGCCCTGCTTGTTTAGCCAGCAACAAAGCTAGATCCCCGCTACCGCAGCACAAATCTAAACAAGTATTTCCGGGGCCCGCACTGCTCCATTTCACCGCCATTTGCTTCCAAATCCGGTGTTGCCCAAAGCTCAACCAGTCGTTCAATTGGTTGTAAACTGGTGCAATTCGATTAAATATAGTTTTAATTTGTTCGGCGTTATTAGTCATCGGTCATTTGTCATTGGTGATTGATAATTTGTAAAGTCAGCCGGAAAAAATAATTAATCCGTGCATTCATGTCATGCTGTCGCCAGTCATTAATGCTTTTTTATTTGTTAGCGAGCGCTGAGCTTTTCTCAAAACTCATTGGTTTGCTATCATTTTAAACTCAAGACTTAGAGGCGACTAAGGACTAAGGACTAATGACTGATGACTCATGACTGATGACTAATGACCCTGAAAACTCGTCAATACCAAAGCAACTTCTTGAGCGGCGAGGTGAACTGTTGTGAGCTCGTCTGGGCGCAGGGAACAAGGCTGCTTCCACTGCATGGAAATCAGGGCGATCGATCGACCTTTGTGAATCACCGGGATCGTCAGGTGAGCTTGAATGCCGGATTTCTGATAGTGCGGCAGGCTCGCTAAGGCTGTGTCGATCCCAATATTCACAGCACCCTGAATAGTTTGAGAGGTAATTGCTTCTCGAACCAGAGGGTCATCTGCCAGCCAATTTTCCACAGTTGAACCAGTGGTGTGAGTGCCTTGGACTGGTATTAAAACATTTTCTTCCACCAGTTGCAAAATGCAAGAGTCCGCCAAAAAATTATCACTTATAGCAGTAGCAATTGGATCTAAACTTGCTTCCAAACTCGGATAATCCACAGCCGTTTGCATGATTGTTGCTAACAGTTGTATTTGATTTTGGGCGCGATCCAATTCCTCAGTCCGCTGCTTGAGAATTTCATAAGTCTCGGCCGCCTTTTGCACCACCATTTTCAGTTCGTTCGGGTCCCAAGGCTTGGTGATATACTTGTAAACCTGTCCTGAGTTAATCGCATCCACCAAGTCTTCAATGTCCGTAAAGCCAGTCAAGATAATTCTGACCGTATTCGGAAACTGGGGCACGGTTTTGCTCAAAAACTCCGTTCCCTTCATTTCGGGCATCCGCTGGTCGGAAATGATGACGGCGACCTCGCCTTCGATGCCGAGGACTTCCAAGGCGCGAATTCCGCTCTCAGCTTTGAGCACGTTAAAATCTCGTCGGAAAGTGCGGTAGAGTAAATCCAGATTGTCTGGTTCGTCGTCTACTACCAGCATTTTGGGCTTTTTCGGTCTGTGTAGGGTCATGAGCTGGCGTTTAATTTGATCTAGCTCTGAAATGGCATTATCCATAACAATACGATAAACTCCCCTTTGTAAATTTAGGCGAGCAACTATTCTGTAACAATAGTCTCATAACTCACTTACTATTAATCTATCGCTCTGCCGCGACACGAGCCTTGCCGGTATCCAACCACACATAACTTAGCGCTAGTTTTTGATTCAATTATGACTGATACACCGCAAGATTCATCCCCTCCTGCATCTGCATCCTCCACAACTGCTGTGGATGCCGAAAAGTTAATTCGATCGCTCCGCCGAAAAGAAGGCACTTGGGTAGAGTGGGGACAGGCCTGCACTGCACTGCTAAAAGCTGGCTACAACTCTCAAAGGATTTTTGAAGAAACAGGTTTTGAGCCAATTCAGCAAAATCAAGTGAGTGTCGCAGCCCAAGTCTACACCAGCATGGTAAATGCTGGGGCTTCCGAGGAAGTTCGATCGCACTTTTTGGGCAAAGGTAGCGATATCTTATACGAGTTTCGGATTCTCTCTCAAGTAGAGCGGGCCGGGGCGGCTGCTTTGATGCTAACCCACAATTTGGATGTTGACGATGCTCGCCAAGTTGCTAAAGCCATCAAGGAGTTTTCGCACTTCGGGAGTCTCCCCCAAGGGTTCACAGACACTCCCGGCGATGCTATGGCTTACCAATGCTGGCAATTGGCGAGACAGAAAAGCGATTTGCAAGAGCGATCGCGCTTAATTGCTCGCGGTTTAAAATTAGCTAGCAGCCAAACCGCTAGGGCGCAAATCGAGCAGTTGCTCGTCGATTTTACCGTAGTTCCGAGACGGGAAGCGCCCCGCCTGCCTGTCTACAGGCTCGATACCGAGGAACAATTGCCCCGGATTGTCCCGGTTGTGGGCAAATTGCCGCTTTCTACGACAGATTTGCTGGCAGTGCCTTTGCCGGAGGAAATCGAGCCGTTCCGAATGGTAAAATTTTCCGGAGCCGGAGCTTGGGTGGCGATTCCCGGATGGCAAGTAATTTTGAACGCTGAAGATCCGGTGGCTGTTTTGGAAATGAGCGATCGATTGCCAGTACCGCTGCAAGGCAAAGTTGAAGAAGTTTTGATTATTGCCGATCGAGCTCAAAGACAGTGGGATGCTGAGAGTTATTTCCTCGCAGATAACGGGGGCAATTTAGAATTGTACTGGTTTGAACAATCCCCGGATATTCCTATTTTGGGGCGAGTTGTTCTGGTGATGCGTCCTAAAAAGATTGTGGATGAAGACTATACCAAAGATGGATGGCAAATTGATGATTAGTCAGTTGTCAGTTGTCAGTTGTTAGTTGTTATCAGCAAACAGTCAACAGCCAACAGTCAACAGTCAACAGTCAACAGTCAACAGTCAACTGACTACTGACTACTGACTACTGAGGCGGTTTCGGTTCTGGAGTTGTCGGATCAGAATGCTGTTTCTTAAATCGATTAAAGCCGTAAACCGCAGCCGCAATTAAGAGAAAATAAGGACTGTAAGCCAACACCCAAATACCCAAAGCAAACAAACCGAGCGTCAATTCTCCCACCGAATGAGTCGCTTTCCCCCAAGTTTCCTGCACGCGCAAACCTAGAGAAGGTTCGGGAGTTTGTTGAGCCGATATTGCTGCTTCTAGAGTTAAGCTAATAGTCGAATAGGCTACTTGATTTCGCAAACTTTTTAACTGAGCGTCGATGCGTTCGATCGACTCCCGAATATTGCTCAACTCTTGAGAAACTTTGAGCACATCGCCGACAGATCCCGATCGCTCCATAATTTTTAACACCATTTCTTCCGATTTGCGGAGGTTCCGCAGTCTAGCCTCGCTGTCAACTAATTGATTGGTAACATCCTCAGCCGTCAGAGAACGGTTCTCTACAGTTCCGAGTTTTGCCAAAGCCTCTAAAGTAGTTTCTAACCGTTCTTGAGGCACGCGAATCTCCACAGACGCCGTTTGGCGGACACTCGAATCCGGGGGCTTTTGATTTTGGAAACCCAAGATATCGCCTTGCTGTTTTTCGACAATATTAGTAACAGATTTAGTGCTGGCGTCAATAGATTTGACAACTACACTGAGTTGGGCTTTTTTAATCAGTTGGGGACGGGTTGCTGGAGTTTCTGCTGCTTTTTTTGATGCACCAGGAGTTTTTGACCTTTGGGCTGCTGGTTCGGGTGCTGGTGCTGATTGTGGAGCCGATGCCGCAACTTGGTTTTCAGGGCTGCTGGATGAACCTGCGCCGCCTGGAGCGCTGCTGGACGTTTGAGCTCCTCCGCAGCTAGGCAAAGCAATTGTTGAAGATAAAGTTAAGAATACCGCCACAGCAAAACGAGTTGTGCTGTTGTTGGCTGGGTTTGGGTTTGGCTTGGGCGGGGGGGAATTGATTTTGAGGTGAGTTTTCATTTGGGTGACTCCTCTAAAAAAGGCTTGGGTATTGAATTTTATGCTGGTTTCAATTTAAGCTTCAATAGATAGTGTTAGTTTAGCCGATACCGAAATGGAAACGGTAGAGGTTGAATACTTTGGGATTTTTAACCGCAGATAAACGCAGATGAACGCAGATGAAAGCCAATAAATATCGGTGTGATGACCGAAAACAATTGGGTCACAAGTCCCCGGATTCATCCGTGGAGCGAGAAAAAAGCTCCTCACTCCCAATGGCCAACCCCCGGATTTCTCAGCGGGGTCGCTTTATTCAATTCTTTAATCTAAAATCTAAGATCTAAAATCGATTGACGGTTTGGGTTCTGGCGATACGCGATCGCAACTAAAGCAACTCGGTTTCTGATACCGTTTGAAAAGGCTGAACGCGACAAATATTTTTCTAATCTAAAATCTAAAATCTAAAATCTAAAATCTAAAATCGAATGACAGATGAATTTGATACTGATTTTATGCGATCGACAACCCAGATCGATCGCCCGGATGTAGCCTCAGCGCTTTCCGAATCAGGGTTTGTCGCAGTTTTGCGAGAACAAGCTTGCCTTAAAATTCGCGAAAGCTTGCGTGCGGGGCAGCAGGACATGGCGGATTGGCAAGGCGGTCCCCTTGCTGTTTCGGCTGTTCCGGGGGCCGGGAAGTCTACGGGAATGGCTGCTGCGTCGGCAATTGCGATCGCCCGCAACCAGCTTCACAGCCGCCGCCAGTTAATTGTCGTGACATTTACGCGATCGGCTGCTGCTAATATTAAAGCTAAAATTCGGGAAAGATTGGCAGAATTGTCTTTATCGCAAGGCGGTTTTGCGGTGCACACTTTGCACGGTTTAGCTTTGAATATTGCGATGCGCCATCCGGATTTGTCGGGTTTAAATTTAGAAAACTCAACCTTAGTTACTCCCACTCAAAGTCACCGATTAATTCGCACTTGTGTAGAACTTTGGATTGCCGAAAATCCCCGCCGATATCAAGTTTTGTTGGAAGGACAGCAATTCGACGGAGAGGAAACGGAGAGGCTGCGGCGACAATCGGTTTTGCGGACAGAAATTTTGCCGCAGGTAGCTAAAACTGTGATTCACGAGGCGAAATCTTCTGGTTTATTTCCCGAACAGTTGTTAGAAATGAATGCTCTTGATACAGGGGATGGTTATGAGATTTTAGCAGTAGCTGGGGGTTTATATCAAAAATATCAGGCTTTGTTGAGGAGTCGGGAATTCATCGATTACGACGAAATGATTTTAGCCGCTTTGCGGGTGTTGGACAATCCGAGGGCGAGGGCGATCGAGCAAAAGCAAGTATTTGCTGTTTTCGAGGACGAAGCGCAGGATTCGACACCTTTGCAGACTCGGCTTTTGGAAACATTGGCGATCGATCCCGATCATCCTACTTTACCTCCCAATTTTATCAGAGTTGGCGACCCAAATCAAGCGATTAATTCTACTTTCACTCCTGCAGACCCGATTTATTTTAACCAATTTTGCGATCGGTGCGAAGTGGAAAATAAGTTAGCGACAATGGACGGCGCAGGCCGCAGCACCCAGGTGATTATCGATGCGGCTAACTTTATGTTGCAATGGGTAAATAGCTCGAAATTAGCGGGAACGGAACAGCCTTTTCGCGACCAAACTATTAAGCCAGTACCCAGCCATGACCCGCAGCAGAATGCAAATCCTGCCCCCATTGGTCGCGGCTTAGAATTGCATACTCCCCGGGATATTTACCATACAATTGAGTTAATTGGCAAGCGGGTAATTGAGTTGGTAGAGGAATTTTTACCGACCGATTTTGAATTTGGCAGGGATGGCAAAGATATCGATTCAGGCGGGGAAGCGAGTGAGGGGGAAAATAGTGCCAAATTGCCGTTAGAAAATCTGAAATCGATGGCTATTTTGGTGCGAGAAAACAAACAAGGTAAGTTTATCAAAGAAGTGCTGGAAAATCCTCAAAAACACGGATTAAGCTTTGATTTGCGGAAATACGGGATTAAAATTGAGGATGTGGGAGAGCGGGACAGACATTCTCAAGTACCTTGGGAAATCTTAACACTGCTGCAATTCCTCGATCGCCCGCACTCTCCAGACTACCTGAAAGCAGCCTTAAAGATTTTGAGCGATCGGCAACTGATCCCCAAACAAGACTACAATGCTTTTGCGACTAGCCCCGAGCAATTTCTTTACCCAGGCCCCCTAGACCCGCAGCAGTCAGATCCCGTTCGCAAATGTCGCTATTTTTGCTGCGGTTTGCTGCAAGCTAGCTTAGAATTGCCACCATACCAAATCATTTCCTTCTTAGCCTTAGCGCTGCAATACGACCAAACAGAATTAGCCACCGCCGACAAATTAGCAGAACGAGTAGCAATCCAAACAGCCGGCAACAATTCAATGCGGAATATTTTGGATGTACTGAGCGAAATTGTCAGTTCCGAAAGATTTGAACCTGTGGATGCAGACGACAAAATAGAAGAACGCTATACCAGCAAAGGTCAACTAACAATTATTACCATGCACAAAGCCAAAGGATTGGATTGGGATTGCGTATTTTTGCCGTTTCTGCACGAACAAACCATCCCCGGAAATTTGCGAGTTTTGCCGCAAACCCGATTTTTAGGAGATTTCACTTTAGCAGAGGTAGCGAGAGCACAAATTCGAGCAAGTTTGCACGAAAAATATCCTTTACCAAATCTAGGCGAAGCCTGGGAACAAGCAGGTTATTTGAAAACAGCAGAAGAATTTCGACTGCTGTATGTGGCGATGACGCGAGCAAAAAGCTTGCTGTGGATGGCGGCGGAGAAAAAAGGGCCTTTTACTTGGAACAAACCGGAGAATTTGCAGGAGCAAAAACCTTGTCCGGTAATGCCTGTTTTGAAGCAGAGATTTCCGAGTAATGCGAGCTAAAATAAATAAGAAGTAATCAGTAATAAGTAGCTCGTTCCCGGCTCTATTCATGGGTGATAACTTAACCTGAAGTTCCCCCATTTTGATAACTTCTAGCTTCTCTCCTAGCCTTGGTATATAATGCTTTGAGTAACCTGCGACTCGTTTAACCTAAATTGCTAGAAATATCCAGGGACGATTATCCTAACCCTCTGGTTAGTACAACTAAATAAACATCCTTGTGCAGGATTCATAAGAGGATCATCTCACTTTTGATGCACGCTATTGACGGTAATATGAATTTCATACATTTTCCGAAACTATTTCTTAATTTAAGACGCAATTCTCCAGCTTTCTGATTGTTTTAAGGTGGCTGCTAACCTGTAAATTTACTCAGAATTCAGGTTGCTTTGATTACTAAAAAATAAATATTTGCTGTCTCTATATGTAATTCCTAGCGCTCAACTATCGCTCGTTGCCGCCCTTAGATCAAAATGGTGTTTCTGCCTTTAGGTATAGCCTTTCTCCTAACTGCGGATGCTCAAAAGAAAGTTCCCGCGCGTGCAAGTGTAGCCGCTTCGCAGCAGCCCGACATCCGTAAAGCCGATCGCCCAAAATCGGTATCCCTAACCCTCGAACATCCGCTGCATGAACCCTCAATTGATGCGTGCGTCCCGTCAGCGGCAAAAACTCGACGCGATCGCAATTTCCCTCTGTTGCCATTACCTGAAAGCGAGTAACACTGGGCTTTCCGCACTCCCAATTGACTTGCTGGTAAGGGCGATTTTCTGGATCGCCCCAAAGTGGGAGATCGATCGTCCCCGCATCAATTTTTACAGTACCCGAAAGCAGCGCTTCATAAACTTTGTGAACCTGCTTTGTTTCAAATTGCTGCCTGAGTTGAATGCTGGTTTCTTTGTCCCGCGCCAATAGCAAAATCCCCGATGTTTCCCAATCTAAACGATGCACCGCATTCAAATCAAAACTATCCGGTAATAAGTTACGCAAACGACTAAAAACACTATCTTGATTTTCCAGATAACGACCCGGAACTGACAACAAGCCAGAGGGTTTATTAACCGCAATCAACCATTTGTCTTCATAAATAATCGGTAGCATTTGCGTAACGGGCAAGATGCCCGTTCCACAAGAAAAATTATTGCTTGTGGGGTGGGCTTCTAGCCCGCCCGTAAAACCCTCATCCATATTAGAAACAATCGGATTTTGAGCCAATCCTGACAGCAAAAAACCCATCAACGGCTGACACCGATCGCTACAAGCACCATAAAATTCTCCCTGTATCTTATCGCCCGATGGCGGCCCCCACCAAAACTCAGCCATTGCCAGCGGTTTCAGATTGTGTACTGCCGCGTAGTGGAGCAATTTTGGCGCGCAACAGTCGCCGGTGCCAGTGGGAATAGAATTGGTTGGCATCAATGAGGAGAGCGAGCGCGATTTCCCTAAAAAATTCATCAGAGTGTAAGCCGCGTGCATCTGCGTTTGAAGTTCGCGGGAAAGTTCTTTTCGCCGCTGTTTCAGCGCCCGCATCCGCCCATCTGCAGCTTCAATTAATTGTTTTAGCGGCTGCAATGTTTCATCCCGCTGCCGTTTTAATTGCCTGCGTTCCATTTTCTCCAAACGGCTTTCTTGATTCAGTTGTTCCAGGGCAACTTCTAGTGCTTCTGCTGCGAGAGTTTGACACCGTAACTGGCGTTTTTCGTCTCGCTGCAGCTTGCAATTGCGGTGGCGAGCGCTCAAAACTTGCAATTGCACTTCAAACTCCCGAAATAAGGCTTCATACTCTTGTCGCTGCGGGAGTTGATTCAATGCAATAAGTTCCTGTTTCATCGCCTCCAATTGAGTTAACGTGCGGGCTTCCTCAAAAGCAACTCGATCTCGTCCCGGAATCGGTGGCACCCAGCCCTCAACAATGCTGCAACCGTTCAGCAGCCCGGAAAATGCTTTGAGTATCCGCTGTTCCCCCGAAGGCATCTCCACCAGCAATATGCCGTACATCTTCCCTTCGCGATCGTAGGCATCGTCAGCCGCAAGGTACTGCATCAAACCCCGGGCAAGATCCTCGGACATTCGAGTACGCGGCAGTCTCAGCAGCTCGCCGCTTTGAGGACAAAGGCCTTCGTACCAATAATTCGGGTGCGAGTCGATCGAGTCCCAATGACAGTCAGTGAAATCTAAAAGCGCGTCCAACTCTAGCATCTTGAATTTGGTTTTAAACCTGAATTAGGGCATAGGTGCTTGTGTCCTCGATGCTTTCGGTCAATCGAAAATCGAAAATCGAAAATCGACTGACCGTATGTTACAGCCGTGTACCGCAAGTGGGAAGGGTGCATAATTTTATACCTACTCGAATTAAGTAAAAAGGATTTGTCGCACCAAGCCTGATATGCTAAATTTGTTTCCAAACAGCAGCGATATTAAGAAAAGCATAAGTTAATATATAAGACCGCAAGCTTGTTATCCCACTAAATTTTTATGTGAAAGGCGTATGCCAGACCTCTCGACTTCGGCTACAGAAAACTCCTCAAACCCCCAGCCAGCGCTGCTGCCGCCGATTTTAAGAATTTTTGCAGCATTTCCAGATTACGATCGGGGCAATAGATTGTACGCCGCAGGAAGGTACGAAGCGGCAGTCCTTTGCTACGGGAAAGCCGTTCAAATTAAGCCGGACTGGGCCAGGGCGTGGCTGAATCTGGGCAAAGCTTACAAGCAACTGCACTCCTACGCAGAAACCGTAGCCTGCGCCGATCGAGCTACAGCAATTAATCCCGAAGAATACTGGGCTTGGATGCTGCGCGGCACAGGGCTGTTAAGTTTGCAAAATCACTCAGAAGCGATCGCGGCTTTCGACACCGCAATTCAAATCAATTCAGAAAAGCACGAAGCTTGGTATCAGCGAGGCCGAGTTTTAGAGGAATTGCAGCAGTGGGATGCAGCCGCAAGCTGTTACAAAAAAGCAACCCAACTTCATCCGAATTTGCCCGCCATGTGGTATCGGCAAGGCAACGTGTTGGTTCAAGCGGAGCGCTATCCTGAAGCCGTGGCCGCTTTCGAGCGCGCGCTGAAACTCGTCCCGACAAATTGGGAAGCTTGGCTGAACCGAGGTTTGGCTTTGATGAAAGCGGAACGCTACGCTGAAGCTGTAACTTCTTACGATCGCGCCATTCAACTGCAACCCCAAAATACTCTGGCTTGGTTCAATCGGGGCATTGCTTCCGCAAAACTGCACAAATATGCAGAAGCGGTGACTGCATACGATCGCGTACTGCAAATGCAGCCCAACGACTGCGAAGCTTGGTTTTATAAAGGAATGGCCCTCAAACACCAGTGGGCGGATGCGGCAATTGCTTGTTTCGATCGGGCAATTCAAATTAATTCTTTTTATCCCGAAGCATGGATCGGGCGCGGTCAAACACTGTCAGAATCGAGAGATTTTGAAGGGGCGATCGCAGCTTTTGACCAAGCCGTTCAAATTAATCCGAATTTTCCCGAAGCTTGGCTGGGTAGAGGCATCGCCCTAGCAGGATTAGAACGCTACAAAGAGGCAATTATCGCTTACAGTAATGCCCTACAAATTGAAGGTAATTTTCTAGAAGCTTGGAACTTGCGAGGCGAAGCTCTGGAAAAATTACAGCAATACGAAGAAGCGATCGCCTGTTTTGATAAAGTAATCTCTCTGACTTCAGAAGCAGAAATTACATCAAAAGTAGGGCTGCAGCAAGGCGCAGCGCTGGAAAAATTGCAGCGTTACGAAGAAGCCGTCGCAGCTTACAACCGCGTACTAAAAATCGTGCCAGACAATTTTGAAGCTTGGTTGCAACGCGGCAACGCTTTGTCAAAATTGCAGCAGTACGAACAAGCTCTAGCATCATACGATCGAGCAATTACTGTCTGGCCGGATAACTATCAAGGCTGGGTACAGCGAGGTTTGATCCTAGGGGAAATGCAGAATTATTCCCAAGCACTCGTCGCTTTTGACCAAGTGATTCAACTCAAGCCAGACAACTGGGAAGCTTGGGCGCAGCGGGGCGACGTTTTGCAAAAATTGCAGCGAACTCAAGATGCTATTAGCTCTTACGGAGTCGCCCTTGAAATCAAACCCGATTACTACGAAGCTCTAGTCAGTCGAGAAGAATTGAGGCTCAAGGGCGCGATGTCAGGAAAGTGGTAAGGGGAAATTGACGAAGAGTTTTGAGTTTTGGAATTGCTTTGTTCCTCGTAATACCGCGTTGGGGTAAAGTTTGAGCTATTTAACTTAAAACTAAAAACTTTCCGTCTGCTCTCTTCCTCTGCGTTCTCTGCGCCCTCTGCGGTTCATAAAAAAATCTAAATCCCACAACGCAAAAGAGCCGGAGACAACCTCTCCTCTAGCCTTGGTGGGTTATCTAAAGAAATAACTCTCCCCTCATCCTAGATTTGCTTAGGAATAATAAAAAAGCGCTTACCCTAGCCACGATGGGTTCATGGCGGTACTATCAAATTGGTTGGTAGTTTTATACAGTTCGTATTGCCCTTTTGCCGCCGCCTCGCGAGTGCGATTAAGCATTGCTGTAACTTGTGCTCGATCCATCGGCTTAAACGTGCGAGCTGCCTCAAACGCTTGATCGAGGAGTTGCATACTATCAATGCCAGTAATCACGACTGAAGTAGGCAGATTCATCGCATAGTGGAGACATTCGATCGGACTTACTGTATTGCTTCTAAGGACGTAGGGGTCGCCCATAGATTTCATCCCCAATACACCTATTTGGTTCTTCACCAGCACCGGCAGAACTTGTTGCTCAAAACTTCTAAAATGAGCGTCCATCACGTTCAGCGGCATCTGTACCGCGTCAAAACGGAAATTGTTTTGAGCGGCAATTTCCATCACTCGCAGGTGAACCACAGGGTCTTTGTGTCCTGTAAACCCGATGTAGCGAATCTTGCCCGCCTTCTGCGCTTCTACTACCGCCTCCATAGCCCCGCCGGGAGCAAAAATGCGATCGGGGTCTTCCATCCGAATAATTTCGTGATGCTGCATCAGGTCAATGCGATCGGTCTGCAACGCCTTCAGTGACTCATCAATCTGCATCATCGCAGCGCCCTTGGTGCGGCCGTCAATTTTGGTCATCAGAAACACCTTTTGCCGATAGCCATCCTTGAGCGCTGCACCCATCCAGCGGTGGCTGCGTCCGTTGTGATAATCCCAAGAATTGTCCATGAAATTGATGCCACGGTCGATCGCACTGCGGATCAGCTTAATACTTTCTTGCTCCTCTCGAATGCGTCCGATATGGTGTCCCCCCAAGCCAATTGCAGACACTCGCTCTCCTGTGCGTCCCAGCGTCCTGTAACTCATCTCGCCGCTTTGGGTTTGACCTTGGGCTACTTCATTTTTAACCTCTACTTGAGTCAGTTCATCTTGAGCTAACACGGGTTTCAACAACCCTTCGGAAGCAGCCAGCCCTGCTGCAACCAAACCTGAAGCAGAAGTTACTTTTAACAACTTGCGTCTGCTGATACCCATAAATGTCTCCTTCAAAAAACTACTAAGACGTATACTAAATCCCTACTCTTGACACCCTAACCGCGACAGCTAGTTGCGCGTCTGTCAACATCCCGATCGCAATCCGGCTGCAGCTTCGCTAACTGCCTGCTTTGCCTTATCCGCCACGGCTCCCATGCCAAAGAACTCATGAGTTACGTTGGTATAATTGGTTGCCTTGACAGCAAAACCAGCCTCGCGTAACCGATTGTCCTTCACTCCGCAGCGGGTCAATGTCTGCCGCAATTACCGTCGCAGGGGGCAGACCACGTAGGTTTTCGGCTCGCAACGGTGAAGCGTAAGGATTACTCCCGTCAGCCTCACTTTTGATATATTGGCTCCAGAGGATATTTTCTGATTCACAAACTTCTCCAATAAATAATAATGATGAAGCGTGCGATCGGGTCTTTCCAACGAACGATCGCGCTTTTTGTGTTTGAGGCTAGTTTTCTAGCATTGACCGCCCCCGATCGTAGAAGAGACGATCGCGCGATCGCCCGGAATGCAAACGCTTGACTGCCTTTTGTGACTGTGAACGCGGTAGTTCACCGCAGTCCTACAGGTTGGGCATTAATCCGAACTCGAAACAGGCTGTAGGGTTTCTGTCGCAAATCCTGACCGTTGTGATACCTAGCTTGGCGGTGGAGTTGATTTGCCGTGAAATAAAGGTAACCATTCGAGGCGACGGAAAGCGTGTCGGGCCACAGCACTCGCGGGTCATGCACCAGCCGTTCGATCGAGCCGTCCGGCAGACGACGCTGAATTGCATTCTGCTCGTAGTTTGTCAGATAAATTCGGTTTTGAGCATCCGACTCCAAGCCATCGGAAGCTCCTCCCTTCTCGCCGTGGTCTACCACTGTGCCGGCAACTTCTCGATCGGACATCGGCTCGTTTACTAAGGCATCGACAGCCACGCTGTAGAGTCGTCGTGATGCAAGTGGAGTGTAGAATAGTCGCTCTCCATCCGCACTAATTGCAATCCCGTCGGAACCAATTTTGATCGGACTGGGCGGTTGACCCGGTTCACGATTCATAATGGGCATCCCTTCCACACTGGGTAGAAAATTGGGGACAGCTTTCGTGGAAGGATGATCGTTCAACCGCCGCCAACTTCTGCCGGAGTCCAAGTCAACCACAATAATTCCATTTGGTCCCTTGTCCGACGAGTCGGTAATGAATGCCATTCCAGCCTTACCTCGCCGCAAATCAAAGCGAACATCGTTCAGGTAAGTTGTTGGCAATGCCACATTTGGGGGAAAGACAATGGTTTTAAAAACCTGGTTTTGCCCCAGATCCACTCCGACCAATTTTGCTCCACCGGGCTGTGGTGGGGCAAAGTTGATGCTGGCAGTATCTAAAATCCACAAGCGATCGCGCGGGTCAACCACCACACTTTGAACCGAAATCAGGGACTTTGATGGGTCGCTTGGGTTCGGGCGATTAATTTCAGGATTAGGATACGCCACAGTCTGACCATTCCTGACTTCAGCAACAGTGTACTCTACGCGATCGCCCCATTTAGGAAAGTTCACAAAGATGCGTCCGCTTTGGGAAACAGTAACACCTGTAGGCATCGGACCGTTGAAGACCGCAACGGGTTCAATATCGCCAACCGTTTGTTCTGTGGGCAGCGTTGTTCGATCGATCTGGGCGGGTTGAGACTGGGCATAAACAGCAGAGCCGAGAAAACCGACGGCTGCAAGAAATAGTAGGAGTTTAAGCATCTTCATAGAATACCTTCTTTATACTGATGCCATTGGCATGAGATTTTGTAGAAGAAGATCGGACGAGTGTCGCGGACAAAAAAGCCTCGGACACGCCGATCGTCGATGATCGAACCATCAGAATCTGTTACCAAAAATAATGATGAAATTTCTAGTTTTGAGAGTTCCTAGACCCGCCAGCGAAGGCTTTTAACTCAATAGCATCGTGACTGCAAAACACGCGCACATCTTTACTATGCTGCACCGATAATGCGTGTAGTCGGTCTTGATTGAGCAACCGAGTCTTGCGATCGACCTCCATCATCCATTGGTAGGCGCGCAGACCGGGCGTGCAGCGTCGGTTAGCGGCATCCATCTCGTGTCGGTAGAAATAGGCATCGCCTGCGTGCATGAGCCAGCCATCGGGTGTATCAATGGCAATGCCAGCATGACCGCGCGTGTGCCCCACCAAGGGGATTAGCAAAATTTCCGGCGGCAACCCGTCGAGGTCGCGGACTGCTTCAAAACCGAACCAAGGTTCGCCACCCGCCGAATAGTATTTCCAGCGTTTGACTTCATCCCACTGCCCCGGACGATAGCGCCTTTTTGTGATGAAACCGTGCCGATCCTGTGCGGCATCGATTTCAGCCTGCATGACGTGTACCGTGGCTTCAGGGAAATCCTCTAGACCACCGGCATGATCGAAATCGAGGTGGGTTAGCACAATATGGCGCACATCGCTTGGTGAAAATCCGAGCTGTTCAATTTGATGGATTGCCGTGTACTTGCGATCGAACTGGATATTATTAAAGTGGACGAAAAACGGGCTGAGCCGAGAGTAAGGCGAGTGGATATCCCGCAGCCCGAAGCCGGTATCGATCAGAACCAGTCCCTGATTCGTTTCAACGAGCAGACAGTGGCAGACAAGGTTAGCCGTCAAACCCCGACTGAACCCATCGAAAAGCGCCCCTCCAATGGGACACATACAGCCACAATTGAGATGATGAATTTGCATAAATGTGCTGTACTAAATTACTTAGGCGAGAACCATTTATTCCTCAGTTTCCATCCAAGACCAATGCTGCATAATGGCATCGATGAACGCCTGAGAAAACTTCGTTAAATCGTCACTACTGGGAGAAGTAAACACACTTTTATCGGCTGCAATCTTGCCATTATCTGCGATGTTTACTTTCATTAAATCTGCACATAAGAATAGTCAGACGGGCGCGAATTATTTGTTAGCAGAACCCGGTTCAGTAAGCTGGCGGTGCATTTCGGCATTAATGGTATCAGGCAAAACCTTGCTCGCGCTGGCCAGAACCTTTGTCTTGAGTGAACCGGCGATAATGTCGTCCTTACCCGCCATCAGCGCCTCGAAGCCCTGCTTGGCAACTTCGGCCGCGTCGTCTTTCTTGTCTGCGCCCGCCTTCGTGTCGTCCATTCCCGCCCGATGGAAGAAGTTGGTATCCGTCGGCCCTGGCATCAGCGCGGTAACGGTGACGCCTGTGTCCTTTAACTCGTTACGCAGCCCTTCTGAGAACGAGTGTATAAATGCTTTAGATGCCGCGTAGACTGCCTCGAATGGCCCCGGCATTAGGGCGGCAATTGAGGAAGTGAATAGAATCCGTCCCTGGCCGCGATCGACCATATCCTTAACTACCCGTTTAGCCAAATGCACAGACGAGACAACGTTGAGGTTAATCAGATTTAGTTCGTCCTTCAAATCTGTCTCGCGGGCAAAGTCGCCCCCGACGCCGACACCGGCATTAATTGCGATCGCATCCACTGGCCGATTAGTCGCTTTTATCTGGTTGTAGAGCGTCTCAACACCGTCGTAGGTAGCGAGGTCTGCCTGCAATGTCTCGACTTTGGCACCGAGCCCCTCAAAGGCTTGAGCCGCTTCATTGATGCTCGCTCCGGTGGCGGTGACTAGGAGATCGAACCCGTTTTGAGCGAACTGTTTGGCGAGTTCGTAACCGATACCGTTAGAGGCACCCGTCACGACAGCCAAGGGCCGGGTCAATGAACTGTTTATAACCATTTAAAATCCTCTGTAACTGCTTCACGCTCGTTTGTCTAGGCTTGCTTCTCTCTGTACCAGACAATCTTTGTGAACTGTGGGCTTTCAACTTTTACAATGCTAGGGAGGTAGGAGTGCGATCGCATCTTTCCCAGGACATAAGCTGTTAGGCATTGAAATACGGGATAATCGAAAACAAACTTTATGTAATTAGTGTCAAAATGACAGCAGAGAATCATCTCAGAGAAAGAGCCAATAGAGAAACTACTGAAAGCGTTTAAAAACGAATAAAAGGGAAACCTTATATTAAAAATAATGATTACATCATTACTGAATGATGCAACGTTATAGCTAAAGCCGCTAATTTTTTGTGTTTTTTGTTTAATTTTTTTCTCTTAGTTTTTTTAGAAAAATTCATAGAATTTAGCCATTCTAAAAGATGAGAAAATTAATAATATTTAAGGGTGGTTAAATATTATCACCACCTCACCAATAATTAGAATATAAATTTGGCAGAGGAACCGCTCAAAGATTAGCAGTTCGTTGAAAAACTAGCGACGGCACAAAATTAAGTAGCTCACAAATACAGAAGATAGATATAGTTTGTAGGATAAAGACCAGATAATCACCTCTCTTGTTTCTTTGAAAGTCAGTTTTGTTTTGAAGCCGTGAGCAATTCTGTTCCCTAATATCAACACTTAATTTTTTTACCGGGTAAGTGCAATCATTTTTTACATTTTTACAATGTATTGAGAGTCGCCAATGAGATTTTTCATAAGCTCAAAGTGAATCTATTTTGAATAAAAATTACAACTGATTTTCCTCCTTATGGAGGAATAGCAACAATTCAAGAGGGCCATTCTGGCAAAGTCCCTCTATATCGGGTGAAATTTGATGTCTATATGTATAAAATGCGCGTAGATATGGCTAATAACTCTTTTGATAATTATTTGGGAACCGCCATTCTCTGGCGCTAAATCGGATGCGATAAGAGACGGGAGATGGGAGATGGGAGATTGACTCCGAAGATTAATCCTGGGCTAAAAACATTTATCTCTGGTGGAACGGGCAGGAGGCTTGCCCAGGGAGAACAGTGCCTGATGTCAGTTATAACTGAATCTCAGGCACTGTTCTCAATCAGACCCAATCAACCTGGTAACAGCGATGAAAAATCTCAGATATCAGGTCGATCGCGCAGCAAGAAACCAAGTGGAGGACGCCAAGAGTGTAAGATGTCAGTTATCACGAATACTTTCTGTTGGCGATTGCCCGACGGCACAGAAAATTGAAAATTATGACAGCCAATTGCTGATTCTGGTGGCTTCATGTTATAGTGGTTTTCCAAGAATTAAATTCGGTTGCGTAGTTTGTTGGTGTTTATTTACAAGCGTCTCTCCGAATCTAAGTCTCTGCACCCTAATGATTCTGGAGATTTTATGTCGATTTACGTGGGTAATCTTTCATATGAGGTAACATCAGACGACCTCAACGAAGTATTTGCCGAGTACGGTACTGTAAGCCGCGTCCAAGTGCCAGTGGACCGGGAAACAGGCAGGATGCGGGGTTTTGCTTTTGTGGAAATGGCAAGCGAGGCAGAAGAAGCAGCAGCCATCGCAGCTCTAGACGGTGCTGAATGGATGGGCCGCGACTTGAAAGTCAACAAAGCCAAACCTCGCGAAGACAACAAACGCTCATCGGGTGGCGGCGGCTGGGGCGACAAAGATCGCTCTTCACGCGGACGCTACTAAACTTTGAGACTGAAAATTTGAGTTGTGGTAGTTGACGGCAGGTGCGAATGCTGCTTGTTTTTCTGGTGGTTCGGTCGACCCATCAAATAAAACTCCCAAACCTCTAAATCAGTTTTGCCCCCTCCTTCGAGGGGGCTTTGTTTTTGGCGAAAAATCCCGCGAGGTACGTCGGCGGTGCAGTTCCCAGTCTCGTTCGTGATTCAGTACCCTCTTAACTGCTTTTTTAAGAGGCTGTCGGGATTTCGCGGCTCGACTCCTGTAAACTATCCAACTAGAATTAAGCAGCAAGAAAAGTTAGAATAACGGCAAAACTGAATATTGCCCAGAACAGCCAAACTATCTTTACCGAAGATTAGTCGAGAAAACCAGCCGAATATCAGCCAATATCTTGATTTTGCCTCAATAAAGATGTCCAAGGTCTACAGCACGGCGGAACTCATTAAAATCCTCGAAGAAGAGCGCCAAGCCTGCTTGCATGGGCGGCGTCTCAATTTGACTGAAACTCCTGCTACAGGCAACCCCGTGATTGACCGCTTTCTCAAATCTGAGGGAGTTCAGAAGTTCACTGCTTATCAAAATTTTAAGGCTGCCGTGCACGAATACCAGCGGGAACATCAAGTTTCTGGGATTGTCTGGCGGGAAATCGCGGTTAAAGGCAATACTCTACGCTATCCGGCAGTGGATGACGAATTAATAGCTCTACCGATTGATTTGATCACGCTGAAGGCAGCTAAGATTTCTATGTTGGAATTCTGGCAGCAGGTAACTGCCGGGATGGATTTGTATTTAAGCATTAACAGCGGGAAGGATTTTCGATCAATCGAGCCGGTTGATGTAGAGGCTATAGCCCAGCGCACAGAATGGGCCAGTCTCTCGAAGTGGGAAAAGTTGGATTTTCTAGAAATTTTGTTGCAGTTGGGCTGGGGGAAGCCGGAGGAAGCTTATTATAAGCGGGGATGGCCGACCTCGGGCAGCGAGTACATTCACGCCGTAAAACCCGGACAGCGGCCGATTTGTTAATTGGTAATTAGTAATTTGTTTGTAGTCAGGACTTTATTCCTGATTTGACTTGTTAAACGTTAAACCCACAATCCGGCAGGGAATGAATTCCCTGCCTCAAAGCTAAAGTCCTCGCTATGAGGACTGAGATAGGACTTACGCATTAACAACGTAACTAAGTCCTTCTGAGTCCTGAGCATTGCGAAGGAACTGAAGAATCTCAAAGCCTTGCAACACCATCTAGAGTGCGTAATTCCTGTTAAACTCCTTAGTCCTCATAGCGAGGACTTTAGCTATTAGCCTGGGAATTCATTCCCAGGCGGAATTAACAACTGACATCTGACAAAGCATCAAGCCAAACCACTGATTTGGATCTGTCCAAACCTGCACTGGCCTTAAACCACGCTGCGAAAGTTCTTTTTTTACAGTATTGAGATTAAACTTGCGCGATATTTCGCTGCGGATAGTTTCTCCCGCTGCAAATTCAATTGTTAAATTGAGAGAACGCAACTGCACTGTTTGTACTTTTTTACTTTTTAAGTGCATTTCAATTTGACATTCCTCTTGATTGTAAAAAGCCCAATGCTCGAACTGCGCTAAATCAAAATTTCCCTCATATTTTCGATTTAAATGCCGCAGCATATTTAAGTTAAATGCTGCCGTTACTCCTTGACTGTCATCGTAGGCAGGCTCTAAAATATCCTTCGATTTGTCCAAATCAATTCCCAGCAAAAAATACTCTCCCGGCTGCAATGCACCGACAATTTGCGAGAAGAATAAATCGCATTCTTGAGCGTTGAGATTGCCGAGGGTACTGCCGAGAAAGCAAATCATTCGGGTTGGCAACGGCGACGGTGCAATTTTAGCTAAGGCTAATTCGTAAGTGCTGACAAGTCCGTGAATCTGGAGCGACGGATAATCTGCCAAGAGTTGACAAGCGCTGCTTTCTAGGATAGTAGGACTGATGTCGATCGGCAAATAGTGCAGGGGATATTCCAGTTGACTGTAAGCATCAAGGAGAATCCGAGTTTTGGTGGAACTGCCGCTGCCGAGTTCGACGATTTCGCAGGGGCCAGTTAAATTGGCGATCGCCCCCGCGCACCCCTGCAAAATTGCCGTCTCAGTGCGCGTCAAGTAGTATTCCGGCAACTGGCAAATCAACTCAAACAGATTCGAGCCGCGATCGTCGTAGAAATACTTTGGAGGCAGGGATTTGGGGGTTTGAGTCAACCCGCTAACTGCATCGCTGCCAGCATTGATTTCTGCAGGTGTCAGTGCCGCAGCGCTCACCAGGCGCTCTAAGTGCAGGCGGTTTTCCTTCGTTAAGGCTGAGTTTGTCGTATCGGAGAGTCTTGGGGATTTCATAAAGTAATTTTTAGATGCACATATCGGTATAGCACGCAGCCGCGTTGCCAAATATCGCGCTCAAGTCAGATTTTTCATGCGGCTCTGGATTCTGTATTTTCTCACCGGATGGCGATCGCATCCACAATTAAAACTTAAAATTTATCCACAAAAATTATTGAATACTTAACCAAACTTGTTTTATTTGAGTTTGTTACATGGAAAAAAGTTGGGCATTTCGCAAACATTTTTTTTCCCCAATTCCCTCTCCAGCCAGTTATCTGAGGTTGGTAAAATAAGCTTTTTAAGGCAAGTATTAAGGAATTTGTTCATCGCCAAAGTCCGATGAATAAATTCCTCACTATGAACAAACTTGATGGTAATTATAATTACCTAGCCAACTACGTAGCGCAGCGAAAACCAGCAATAATTTGCCGCACGCCCGGATAGTACCAATTCCGAAAGGTCGATCGCAGTGCCTGCGGAAAAGTCGCCCAACTCCCCCCTTTCAAAACCCGGTGTTCTCCATCAAAATAAACTTGAGAATAGCCCCTGTAAGGATAACTTTCAAATCCCGGATAGGCGTCAAAAGTTGAAGCAGTCCACTCCCAAACATTCCCCAACATATCATAGCAGCCGATCGCACTTGCTCCTTTGGGAAAGGCATCAACGGGCGAGGTATTGGCAATATTATTGCCGTGATTGCACAGGCTGCCGTTTGGGGGTTCTTCTCCCCAAGGATAGATGCGATATGTTTGATTTGTGGCATCCCAACTCGCAGCTTTTTCCCATTCTGCTTCCGATGGCAAACGCTTGCCAACAAAGTTGCAGTAAGCTTCGGCTTCGTACCAACTGACACCGCAAACTGGATGGTTGTTGAAAGCTGGATTTTCTGACCAGTAAAGCGGTTGAGAGACGGCTTCGCCTTGCAGCCATTTCCAGCCGTCCGCTGACCACCAATCAGGGTTTTGATACCCGCCGGATTCCATGAAATCTCGGTATTGACGGCAAGTGACGGGATAGCGATCGATGGAGTATTCTTCTAAATAACACAGGTGGCGCGATCGCTCGTTATCCAAAGCCTCAGCAGCATCGCTTCCCATGTAAAATTCCCCGCCCGGAATTTCAATCGTCGGGGAATCGGTAATTTGTAATTGGTAATCGGCAATTAATCTTCCCTCTTTCTTATTCCTTCTATCCGTTACGTCCCGGAAATCCGTTAAATCCGTTACCAAATCCGTTGCCGAACTTCCTTCTTCCTTCTTCCTGTGCATTTGCAACACGAAAGCAACAGTTTCGCAGTGCTGGCTTTCGTGCTGAATAATAAACCGCCAGAGACGTTCTTGCTCGTCGATCGGCGCTACTTCCAAATAATCTAACACCTTTTTTCTCACCGCGTCCAGATATAATTCAACTTCAGGTAACGTCGGCAGAAAAACCCGTTGCTTTTTCGGCAAAATATCAGCAGCAAACAGTTGGTGATACTGAGGAAAGACAGGTTCCAAGCCAGCACATCGTTGCAACAGCCACAAATCCTCAGTATAAGCAATGTGACCTAAGTGCCAGCCAACTGGACTGAAATCAGGATGAGCTTGGCTGCAGAAAGTATCGTAGTCGATGTCTGTAAATAGCTTGAAAGTGCCGCGGCGACACTGCTGCAAATCGCGATAAATTGCCTCTCTACAAGATTGGATAGATTTGGATATCACGGTCTACTCCGGTACTGATAATGCTCTGGACTGGGCACGAGTGCCAATTGCCTGCAAATAAAGGTTCAGAAGCAATGATGACAGAATCCGGGAAATTTAAATCGTCCCGCAGCCAATAGAGGGAAGGAGGGGTTTTTTGGGAAGCAAAGCGAGAGGCAACGAGCTGGTGTCCGTCGCTGACAATGATATTAGCTGAAAATTCTACTTGGTGAAAGTTTGCTAGCTCTGCCAAAGTTTTCAGCGAGTTTCGCAAAGCAGTTTCTAGAGTCACATTGGCGGCTGTCAATTCATTGACAAACAAGCCGAAGATATGCTCTGAATCTGTAGTGCCGTTAATTGATTGATAAATGGTATCGCTGAGTCGCTCGCGAATTGGTCTGTAAAGAGTTTGCCGAAAATTCTTCACGAAGCCGTTGTGTACGAACAGCAGGCGATCGTTCTGAAACGGCTGACAGTTGCTCAAATCTACAGCTTGTCCTGAAGTTGCACTGCGAACATATCCGATCGCGCATCCAGATTCAACGTATCGACTGATACTCGGAAGGTTAACGTCGCTCCAAATTGGCTGTACATTTTTATAAGTAAACGGGTCAGTATCTAGGCGCGGGTGATACCAACCAATACCAAAACCGTCAGCATTGAGTAGGCCAGAAGTCATTTCGCGGGGATCGTAACTCTGCACAATTAGGGAATGTTCCGGCTTGTACAGAATAGCATCGAGTAAAATCGGCTCCCCGAGGTAGCCAAGCAAACGGCACATAAAATTTTTGCAGCAATGTGATTAGCATTGTAAGTCAATAGCCGAAAAATTGCCCGATCGCCCATCTTCAGTGCTGGGAACAAGGTTTTTTGTAGCCCGCTGCCAGCATCGCAGTACAAACGATACAGTTAAGGTAGAACCCCTGCAACACAAGGAGACTCTTGAATGTTCATCGACGAACTCATCCCAATGGCGAAAGAATTGATCGAACAGCCGATCGCCTTCGCGGGCGGATTTTTATCTGGCCTGCTTCGACTCAACCTTCACGAAGATCCCGTTAAAAGCTGGATCGACGAGCAAGCTGGTTCAACTTCCTACACTACTCCCCCAGCAGAACCCACCAACGGTAAAAGCACGGGGCCTCAGTCAATCTCGATCGACTAAGGAAAAGCAGTAACATCCTCCCAACGCCAAACTGATTACAGTTATGGCGTGGGCTTCCAAACTTCACAGTTTGGCTTTCCGCGTTTTTCCCTTATGGGATTTGCACACTTGGCTAGATTGAATTGCTCAGTCCCCGCTAGAAAATCTGCACAGACACAAGCGATTCCCGTATAGCCTTTCTCAGATTGATGAAGTACAATAACAGCAGTCTGTAAACCAGTTCCAAATATCTTGCTTAGAAAGTTGACGGAATGCAAACTCGATCGCCTTTCCTGATTAGTGATAAATTTGTTGTGTTGATCAAACTGAAAATATATTTATGTTTGAACTATAACTACAAATTCTTAGGTTGGTGATAAATCGGGCGAAGCGGGCGACAATTATATTACTTTCGCCCTTTTTTTGATTAGTTTTTTTACTTATTTTGTCTATTTATATGACTATTTTCCATCACTACCAAAGCATTTTTCCCTAGTTTTGGTAGGCTGCCGGAGCAGGAAAGCCTCAAATGTAATTCTATCATTTTACTTCTTAAAGTAACTTATATTCTAACTTTATCGCTCGTTATATATAATGTTTTGGGAAAATATTTTTACACGTTTATTCGTTTTATTTTTAGCCACGGAACTTTTTATTGATATAGTTAAGAATGAATTTATTCAAGACTTGAATTATTTTTATTTTCACTCGGAGCTAAAATTATCAGTTGTTCTGCCTTAATTTGGCAGGGTCGCATAAATTAGCTGGTTGAGCAATATTTTTGGTTTCACGAGCCTGTTTAAAGATTTTTTTTACCAAACTGATAACTCCCAAAAAACACTTAGCTAGGGATTTTTGTGAGATTGCTTCCGTAATGATCAACATCGATAATTTTTTGTCTAAAATCAAGATAATAAGCTTTCATTGTTAGTAATGTATGATGTTTTCGATGCTTGGCAAACAAACGTGCTGTGAGTGGAGGGGGCGTCCCCTCCACTTCTGGTGATGGTGTGACTCCTGAGCGAGTTATAGTTCATTTATCTTATATCTTATGTTTTATGTTTTACCGTTATTAATGAGCCAGCAATATGATACCTCATCTGCCTCACAAAGGCTATATCTCTGAACTCCAAACTAAATTATAATCCTACCACTTTTTATAGTTGGCGTCGGCAGGCTTAATTTGTGTAAAGCCAGCTTTTAACCTGTAGACTAAAGGGGTTTATAAAAATGAATTCAGCATCCTGACAACCAAAAACCTAGCGTAACTACGTGGTCACCCAAAATCGATAGCGACTTTCAGGCTCAGGATTTACTCATCAATTAATTAATTACTACTTTTAAAATCTAAAAGCCAAAATAGAAAAATTTAATAGGTAATTCCTCTAGCTAATAAAAGCTATAATATACAAGATATGTTCATGATTGCAGCGAGGATAACTGTAGTAGAAGGAAGCAGAAATAGTATGTTGAGAAAAATGAATTTACAAACCAGACTGATCAGTGCTTTTTTGATGATGGGACTTTTAGTATTTTTAGTTGCCTGGGTAGGATGGAACTCAACATCTAATCTCAGTCAACACATAGATACTATAGGTAAAAATAATTTACCGAGTATTGAAGCATTATGGAAAATTAACGAGGGACAAACCCAAATTGAGTCATCCGAGAGAGCGCTAATTAATCCGGCGCTCAGTCAAGCAGAAAGGCAAGATGCCTTAAACAGAATGGACAAGGCTTGGCAGCAGATTCAAGATGGGTTTAAAGCATACGAAGCCACTCCACGTACCGCAGAGGAAAACGCACTATATCAACAAATGCTTAAGTATTGGGAGAAGTGGAAGCAAGAAGATCAAGAACTCCTGCGAATTAATCAAGAATTTGAGAAACTGGGAATTTTGGATCCTTTGAGCTTGCAGCTAAACCTAATTACTCAAGGTAAAAGGAATTCGCCAGAAATGGCAAGAGCAAACACAGCTAGTAACCTTTTGAATAAACTCAGTCAGCAATCTAAGCTAATTCGCCTTGAATTTATCAAGGCAGAAAAAGCAAATTTAGCCGTAGCTGCATCCAACAGAAAGCAAGCCGACGACGCTTATACAACCGCCGAAAATGATATTAGTAAGACTCAAGTAGCTGTATTTTTGGGGATGACAGTTGGGCCGCTAATAGCGATTATTTTAGGCATAGCTTTAAGCATAGCGATCGCCAAACCTTTAGATAAAGCGCTGAAAGGTATTATTAATATGATTGTCAGTTCTTCTACCGAGATCGCTGCTACAATTGAGCAACAGGAACGTATTGCTGTACAACAAGCTGCTTCTGTTAATCAAACAACTACCACAATGGATGAATTGGGCGCATCATCAAGGCAATCATCTATGCAAGCCGAATCAGCCCTTGAAAATGCCAGGAATGTCTTAAATATGGCAGCAGAAGGCAGTAAAGTGGTGCATAAAACCCAGCAGGGAATGTTGAGTTTGACGGAAAAAGTCGGCGCTATCGCCGATCAAGTTTTAAATTTGAGCCAGCAAACCAATCAGATTGCTAATATTACCAATTTAGTCAGCGATTTGGCTAATCAAACTAATATGCTGGCAATTAACGCTACAGTGGAAGCAGTACGCAGCGGAGAACAAGGAAAGGGGTTTGGGGTGGTGGCGACGGAAATTCGCCGACTCGCAGATCAAAGCAAAAAATCGTCGGATCAGATTAATGATTTGATAAACAGTATTAAGAATTCCATTAATAAAACAGTGATGGTAACAGATGAGGGCAAGAAAACTTTAGATAATAGCCTAAAATTGACTGAAGGTACGGCGGAGAATTTTAACAATGTTGCCAATGCTATTAACAGTGTAGTTGTGAGCAGTCAGCAAATTTATCTGAATACCAAACAGCAGGCGATCGCTATTGAGCAAGTGGTAGATGCGATGAATGTTCTGAATAAAGGAGCAACGGAAACAGCCAGCGGTATTACCCAAAGTCGAATTGGCACTCAAACACTTAACAAAGCTGCTTTAAATCTTACATCCTTAGTTTAATGGAGAAAAGTAATATCCTAACTTGGGGATTAAAGAGATGGAGAGAAAATTTGTCCCAATCCTCATTTCCAATTTGCAAGTCCAAATTTGGCGCAAGGATTGAAGGTGACATCTCCCCATTTAGGAAAGGGCTGGGGATAGGTGAAGTAGGTTTCCTCAAAGGGCTGTCTAGATGTGTATAGCCATTCTCAAGTGAATGAGGTACAGATTTAAATTGTAGATTAAAGAATGGAAGAAGTGGGGAATTGGTAATTAATTGCCAAGTACCTCACGAAAGTTGAGAACCGCTATATCAACGCTCGCGCTCCAAAGCAACCTAATATATTAGACTTTGTTAGTCGCTTTGTTTCGGAAGATGCTTGGTGATTGGTCGCCCACCCATCAGTGATCTGATTAAAATCAAATATTGTTCAGGGGTAGGAGTCCTCGCCGCCCCAAAACTCATATCCTCACTCATCCGCAGGGCGAGTGAGGATATGAGTTTTGATTAAGCTAACTATTGCAGCCAGTACCAAGGGTTGGTCAGTGCAGCAAACCCTTTTAGTCAAAGTCGATCGCCCAGTTGTATGCTAGAGAGCACTTGACAGTTAAATTAACAGGTTATTATGTATAGCACAACAAGTTCAGTTCGATCGACATGACTATCTACATTGGAAATCTGTCTTACCGCGCCACCGAAGAAGACCTGAAAGCAGTATTTGCAGAATACGGCACAGTCAAGCGAGTTGTCTTGCCTACCGACAGGGAAACCGGTCGGATGCGCGGTTTTGCATTTGTTGAGATGATGGAGGATGCCCAAGAAGACGCTGCAATTGCCGAATTAGACGGTGCAGAGTGGATGGGGCGCCCCTTGCGAGTGAACAAAGCTAAACCGAAAGAAGAGGCAAATCGAGGCGCAGGTTTCAAGAGAAACGACGGATATTAGTCGGCGATGCGGCGGTTGACATCCTCTCGAAACCCACCTGATGCACCAGTACGCCACTAGCGCCGAATTGCAAGCAGCAGTTGATTTTGGGGATGAAATGTCAAATCCGCTGCACAAAAATATCGATTATTTACAGGAGCCGGCGGTATGGTTTTATTACAAGAATTTGATGCCAAAGAATGGGTGAAAACGCGCAGTTCCCTAGACGGTGAAGCAACATTTCTCACCTGGAACGGTTATATTTACTCTTTTGTTCCCAACGAACCGAAAAAGCGCTTGTTCAAAATACTTGGCATGAGTGCAAGCAGGTGTATTGCTGACGGCGAGGGCGGCTGGAAATTCACCTCGCGAGAACTAACTTACTATCTCGACCCCAACAGCGGAAAAATTATCCACAAATGGGAGAACCCTTGGACAGGAGAAACCCTAACGGTTGCTCACGTTGCTAACAACCCCGTCCAAGGTAATTTTAAAGGAATTTTCCCGGCTAAAGTAGAGCCTGAAATTACGACTTTTGTCTTTGACTTATTTCCCAACTATCCTAATCCTTTAGCTGAGGATGCCAGATTTGTTGATTACAGTCCAAATCCCATCTATCAAGCAGCGGAATTATTTAAGCTGACAGTGCCCACAGCAGAATTATTAAATCCCGAACTTGCCTCAGTTTCTCAAGTAATTCTGAGTTGGGATAGAATCGGGCCGTGGCTGGCATGGATGAAAATGGGAAATCGACCCGGTAACATGATTTACAGTGCCACGGGTTCCAAAGTCAAGAGTTGGACAGAATTACCTCAATTGCTGCAAGATGAAATTAAAACTCGCATTCCGTTGTATAAAGATGCGCCGAAATCGCAATTAGATGTGGAAGATATGACTTCTTGGATTTATTTTCAACAGAACTTTGATGCTTATCTCGCGGGAGAAAGATTCCCTCTGCCAGCACCGGAAGCATAAGCTCATAATAGATGAATGCGCTCAATCAGTTCGCGATCACATGGCGGCCCATGCGAAACCAGGTTTTTTACTGAATCTGCGGGCCCAAACGCGTGTTTTCGTCCATCTTTCGCCGGTTTCGAGCAGTCGGAGTGCGATCGCGAACTGTCAATGTAGGGTGCGCGCACCAGCACATTACCGCATCATATCAAATCCAGTAGCATCGGAATTAATATTACTTACAGCCAGGACACGGCAGTGCCGTGTCCCTACAATTAATCTGGCGTAGGGAAACGGCACGTGCAGTCTCCTCTATATCATAAGGAGTGTAACCGCAACTGATATCAGTCAAATTAATTTGTAGTGAAGAATGCAAGTCTTCTGATTTTTATTAAGACTTGCATTCTTCACTACAAACCTGATTCTATCAATGTCCAAAAATATCCGTCAGGTGCAATGAAGGAAAAACTTTGTTCCCCAAATTCATTAGCGACTATTTCTGTGATTTTTTGTGCATTGCTGGCTTTGACTCGCTGAAAATATTGTGCAATACTAGACACTCGATATGTGTACAGCGACATTCCCAAACATCCGGGATTGGCGCGCTCAAATCTATCGCCTAGTGCGATCGAACTCGGGAACCTCAGAATATACAGTCTACCCGATCGCGCGGCCTGAAAATCTGTTTTCGACGATCGGGGGTCATCAAAAGCTGTCACCACAAATCGTTCCCCAGACTGAAACTCAAAAATCTTCCTTCCGGCGAGGGAAGACTCAAAGGTAGTTTCTACATCGTCGCGCGCCCGAATCAACCCCAGAACTTCTTCATAAAATAGCAGCGTTTCTTTGCTGTCATCTTGAATTACCATTCCCATATGGGTAATTTGACTGGTTTTAAAAAAAGCATTTGAATTGATTTTCCCTTAATTAGGGAAAGCATAATTGAATCTTTGAAAAAAAACTTGCCGACTCAAAAGCTGCAAAAGCATCATCTCTCGCACTCCCACAGCCGCCTCGACAAAAGGACGCGGTTTTCGCTCTTTGTTGAAAATAATCTCCCAGTGCGGGGATGTATATTTCACCGACAAATTGGCAGATGCAGCATCTTCGGCATGGTTGACGATATTCAACAAATCAGCAGTTAAAGTAGTTGCCCAACGGTTGCCTTTCACCTTCATTGACGACATTTGCAAACCATCGTTTGTAGGTTTTTCCCAAATCATCAAGCGAATTAATCCGTGATCCGCATCTTAGTGATAGAGTCGAATCGATCGCACTTTTGAACTAACTCCATATAATTCGCAAGCCTCGGATGCCGATAATTCTGCGATTTGACCGATCCGATCTCCAAATTTCTCCCAATATTGCAGTTTTGGAATCGCATCGGCTACGCCAATACACACTTCGTAAATGCCTGCGATGGAAAGGGGCTGCACTTGATTCATACTTTTTGAAACATAATTTACGCACTTTTACATCGGAGTGTTCGCTGTGATATCTCTAAGCGAGATATATATAGGCAAAGCTTTGCAGGGTGTTCCAAGCGATATATAGGCAAAGCTTTGCAGGATGATCGCACTCCTAAAAAAACGCTTTTTACCAAACCGGGATGCTTCCGCGATACCTCGCTGCTAAAAGCAAAATTTATTAGGAGAAACCGGGTTGATGAGCGTTAGTCTTAGAAAGAGTAAACTCGCCCTTTTTCATCAATATAAACTGACCGGTCTTGCCTAGTGCGGGGGTCTGATCTGGTGATGCGAACCGTCACAATGTTTGTCTGCGAGTCAACGTTATAGTCGTATTTCAAAGTGGTGCTTCCTCCGGTGGCATTAATCGGAATATTGGCAATGTCGCCGGTGCGATTGCTGATACGAACAATGATGTTTTTGCTGGTTCCGACGGGCAAGGATGACAAGTGGGCACCTGATTGACCGTATTCTAGGTTTAATCCTGTTTCATTTAACAGTCTGAGGGTTATGTTGCGAGTATTGTCAACCTGCGCTTGAGGTTGCCAGAATCCGGGTTTTTTGCCACCGTCAGCTGCAGGTTGAGATAATGCTGGGTGAGGATGCAGAAAGGCCAGGGCAGCAAGTATTGCTGCGGTTGCAATAATTTTTGATTTCACGGTTTGTACCTCCGGGTCAAGAGTTGGTGATATTTCTATCCTAGCTTTAAAATCGGATGTTAGTGGAAGGAAGAAGGAAGTTCGGCAACGGATTATTTAACGGATGTAACGGATGTCAGGAAGAGGGAAAAAGGAAGAGGGAAGAAGGAAGAAGGAAGAGGGAAGAAGGAAGAAGCAATAAAAGGAATAAAAGCAAGGGTTTGAGAAATTAAGAATTTCCTAACCGTCAGGGCGGTTGCTATATCTACTCAGAAACCGGGTTTCTCTAGTTGTTAATATTCCTGGACGCACGGGTTGTCTAGAAATCCGATTTCTGAGCGGGTGGCTGCTTGCCAAAGCTATGATTTAGAGTAGAAACCGGATTTCTGGGGTCAAGTGAGTTCGGGAGTGATTAATTGTTAATTATCGATCGAGCGAGTTCTAGGAGTAGGCGCTGTTCGGCGCGGACGATCGCCCTGGAAGTTTGTTCTGCAGCATCGACATTGACCGAAATAGACGAAATTCCCCACCGCACAAAGGATTCAACTGTCTCGGGATACAATGCGGGAGCGTCGCCGCAGATTGAGCAAGGAATGCCAGCGGCCCGGGCCTGTTTGATTAATTGTTCGATCGCCCTCATCACTGCTCGATCGCGGCCGTTGAAAGCACCTGCTACCTGGTCGGAGTGGCGGTGAATTCCTAATAGCAATTGGGTTAAATCGTTGGTACCGATAGAAATTCCTTGAACTCCTGCTTTTACGTAATCTGGTAATAAAAATAACACCGAAGGAACTTCCGCCATAATCCACATTTGAAAGTCGGTTGAACGGTTTTTCCAAACAGTTTCTAAGCGCTGGCGGCAGTATATAAACTCGTCAACCGAGCGCACGAAAGGCAAAATTAAATTAACATTGGTATGGCCTGACTCGCAGACTTTTTGAAGTACGCAGAGTTCCCAATCAAATAATTCCGGTTCAAAGGTATAACTGAAACTGCCGTGGGCGCCTGACTCCCGTAAATCGAGAGAGCGATAAAATATTGGCCGTGGCGAAACGGCAGCAGCAAATAAGCTGAGGCAATCCGCCATGCGATCGACAAATTCCGATTGGCGACCGTCTTGCAGCCAAACTTTGGGGTTTTGACAGTCCAAAGCTTCTAATGCCATTAATTCCGATCGCAGCAATCCGATGCCGTCTATTGGCAGATTTTTGAGGCGGTCAATCGAACTTGTTTGGCTGACATTAACTAGCAGTTGAGTCGCCGTTGGTGGGCCCCAAACATATTGAGTAGACTCAGATTGTCGAGATTTAGGCGCGGAATTGGACGATCGATCGGAGATAGAAGATTGGTGCTTGGCTATTGACATTTTGGCTGCTGTACTGTATGTATTTGTCTTTTTTGCTGTGTCCCGAAGTCGGTCGCTGTCTCCTGTCTCGATCGCATCGTGTTGGGCGAGGGCAAAAACTTCTCCGCTATCGCCGTCTACCAAAACCGAATCGCCCGAGGCGATCGCCCGAGTGGCCCCGGCCACTCCCACAACGGCGGGAATCCCCAATTCTCTCGCTAAAATGGCGCCGTGGCCTGTCATACCTCCTTGTTCCGCCACCACCCCAGCAGCAACCTTCAGCCAAGGCAGCCAATTCGGCTCTATTGTCCGGGCTACTAAAATGCCTCCGGCTAAGAATTCCGCGTTTTCTGGGTGGGAATTAGTCATAACTTGGGCAATTGCTTCGGCTTTTCCTGATGCTGCTGCCACACCTCTGAGTATGGCAGGAGTTCGGGCTGGGGCGATCGAGTTTGGCTGCGGGAGGGATCTCGGATTTTCCTCTACCGGCGCCGCTTTTTCCGCTTTCACAAGACGAACTTGAGTGAAATAAAACTGCTGTTCCCCGCTGTTTTCTGTCTGGTTTAGCGTCCACTCTAAAATTAAATCTGAGTCAAATTCTGCGATCGCTTTTTTACTCAATTCAATGATTTCTTGCAGTTGCGATTCCTCTAAAACGTATTCTGTTTGTGCTTCCTCTCCCAGCGCTAAAACTTGCACGCAACAATCAGCAAAATCAGGAATTATAAATGGAGAATCGGAAATTGGGAAAGCAGCAAACTTGCCCAGCAGCAGTTTTTTTTTCGGTTCACCATCGCCGACTTTGAGATTGTAGGCTAATGTTTTGTAACCGATCCGCTGGAATTTAACCGCGCTTGTTTCTGGCTGCACTTGATAGTAATCGGGGATGGTTTCTCCCCTAGCGAGGGACAATCCCAAACCGCTGGTGGCTTGGATTTCCCACTGTGCACCCGCCTTTGCTTTCACCTCGCCTGCGGCGATCGCTTCTTGAAGTGGCTGCACCAAAACTGCGGGATTGATTTGCTGTACCCGCAGGCCGCACCGCTGCCAGTAAAATAGACTTCGGGCTCTGAACATTTCTGCCCAAGCTCGTTTGAGTCCGTCCCCAATGGCTTCGGGTTCTGCCCGTACTGCCTGAGATTCCAGAATGCCGACTGTTTTCGGGTTCCAGGAAGTCAGGGAAGGGCGAAAAATTAAGGCTGTGGAGTTTAAGTTTGACTTTGAGTTGAGTTGACTAACAGCAGACTCTAGGGTGGAGAGCAGTGAATCTGGCAGTTTGCCGGCGAGGATTTGGTGGCGGATGCTGCGGGCGATCGATTGCAGTTGTCGGGGTTCATCGACATTCAAGTGCAGGGAAGAGTGTGGCCAGTCAGCAAACAGCGGTTCTAGGTACTCGATCGACTCTAAAAACTGCCAGAATGTGGTAGCCGGTACGACAAAACCCGGTACAACAGGATGATTTTTCTGGAGCAAACAGCTCAAGTAAAATGCTTTTTCTCCCACTGCATCTCTGTCTGAAGGTTGAATTTTGTCTAACCAGTAGAGGTTTTTCACGCTGCGAGCCTGTCGGTGGAAACTGATTTAAGTTGAAAGTTTTTCCCATTAATCACTTACGACAATTTTAGGATGAACAAGCGACAATGGACGGGATTGGTCAAATCTTTTCTCAATCTATTTCTTAAGTCTAACTGTCCTCTTTGTCAGCGACCGGCCGCCGGAGAGTTTTGTTTGTACTGTCACAAGCAACTTCAGCGATGTCAGTTAAGCGATTCCGGTCGATTTTGGAATTCTGAGCAGCGTGTTTTTGTGTGGGGTGAGTATGGCGGGGCTCTCAAACGCGCGATCGCAGCTTTGAAATATGACGGCAATCCGCAATTAGCCAAACCTCTAGGCGGCTGGCTGGCAGAAGCTTGGCTGAGTTTTCCGGAATTAGCGATAGACAATCTAACAGTTGTACCGATTCCCATGCACAAAGAAAAGGTCAAGGAGCGCGGTTTTAACCAAGCGGAACTGTTGGCTGAAAGTTTTTGCGAGCTGACTGGTTTGCCTTTGCAGCGACACGGTTTGGAGCGGGTGAAAAATACTCAGGCTTTATTCGCTCTGACGCCACAGCAGCGCCAAGCAGAAATGAAAAATGCTTTAAGTTTGGGGAAAGATTTTCGTCGTCGCCTCCCGCGCGATCGAGTGCTGTTAGTTGATGATATTTACACTAGCGGTACTACGGTTAAGTCGGCAATTAAAATATTGGAGCAGTCGGGAATTTCGGTTTACGGAACTGTGGCACTTGCAACTCCGAATAAGAGCGATCGGTAGGCTATTTTGTCTTTAATTTTAAACAGGTTTGTAGTGAGGAAATGTTATTTCTCAGGATCTGCTAATAAGATTTTTTTGGGAAAACGAACCGCGAAGACGCGAAGTCCGCGAAGGAAGAGAAAGAAGAGAGAGAGTTTAGGCGGAAAGGGGGAATTGGTTGCTGATGTTCCACCGGCTGCCGTCGTGAAGCAGCAAAGTTAATGCCGAAGCGGTAAACTCAAAGTGGAGCGATCGCCCGGAGAATTCCAACCAAGCCGTTTGAAAATTCTCCTTAGTTAAATCGCGAAAGGCTACTGTCATGTGCGGTACAAATGGGCGACTTTGAGAAACTCGATCGACTATTCCCAAAGTTGCCTCCAAATAACTCATCAAATCTTTGTGAATCTCCAGCAATTCGGGCGATTTGACAACATCAACGTAAATGACGCGGGGCGCGAAAGCAGCAAAACCGGATAGAGTAACGGGAATGGGCAGCCGATTTGCCGAAAACTGCTTTAAACTTTCCTCTAATTTGGGAACATCCTCCGCTAACGAGTGAAAAGGAGGTTGCAGCGTGATGTGCGGTGGCGACTTCAAAGCACTGCGGCTGTTGTAGTGTTCCGCAAAATACTGTTGAATCTCAGTAATGTGCTGTTCAATATCGGGAGGTGGCACTAGGGCAATAAAAAATCGCTGTTTTGACTGGTTCATCGGATAACATCGCAGTTAAGAAAGGATGGTACAAAATGGAATAGAGAGCATTTGCCCTAGATCCCATTGGTGATCACCCATTCCCAATCTAAAATATAAAATCTAAAATCCCAAATAAAAATGCCTTGGTTTGTCAAAATTGAGCAAGGAATTGTCGAAAAGCCTGTCTTTGACCAATACGTGCCAGCTCACAGAGCTTATGTCCGAGAGTTGATTTCTAAAGGACACCGAGCGAAAACTGGCTACTGGGGGCGGCGGGGCGGCGGTATGTTGCTGTTTGAGGCGGGTTCGATGGATGAGGCGAAGGCGATCGTCGCTGAAGACCCGCTGGTGAAGAATGGTTGCGTTATTTATGAAATTTATCACTGGTGTGTGGTTGAAGAATAAATAACTGTGTTATACTCATATATGAACTGGACCCACGCGATTCCAACGCCCAAATCTTGTCAGGACCGGAAGGTAGCAGCAACACGGGATGCTTGTAATAGGCGTGGTCTCCGGTTCACCCAGTTTTATGAGGTGTAGCTCCTATGCCTGGTTTCGGAGATATTTTACAAAAAGCAGTTTACCTTGGTGTCGGGCTAGCTTCTTACGCTGGTGAAAAAGCTGGCAGCAAGTTAACTGAATTACGCACTGAAGCCCAAAAGCTGGCAGACGAATTAGTCAAGCGTGGCGAGATGTCAACGGAAGAAGCTCGCCGCTTTGTTGATGACATGGTGCAACAGGCTCAGCAGCAGCCCCCCGTAGCATCGGCTGGGAACGAAAAACCGGCTGAACCTCGGCGGATTGAAATTATTTCTGAGGAAGAAGATGTCTCGGCAAAAGATGCTAAAGAGACAGGCGGCGTAGACAAGCTCCGCGAACAGGTGCAGAATTTACAAGAGGAATTGCGGCGGCTGAAGCGGGATTAAACTCAAAAAAGCTCGCTGCGTAAAGCATGAAGGGAACTCAGGATAATAATCTTGAGTTCCCTTTTTGAATATCTCCCCTGTCGAATGTGGACGGATCTCAGGCAATAGGTAATAGAATTGAAAGTAGGTGCAAGCACTTCACATGAGGCTGGCTGCACTTGTCTGTAAAATATTTTGTAATAGCCAACTGTCAAATTCATGGAAGATTGGTCTAAAGATTTTTTTGGAGCAATGGAAAATGCTGTTACTGAAGTAGAGCATTTTTTCAGCGAAATGGGCGAAGAGTTTGTCGAAATGCTGGACGTTTTGGCAAAAATGTCGGAAGAGTTTACTGAACAAGTACAAAATAATCTGATTAACGACATTGACGGTTATTTCAATGAATTTGACGGTTTATTGAATGAATTTATCGAACCGATAATTGAAATTTGCCGCGACTTCGACCCGCAATTTGATGAGATAGATTTGTCGATGGTGACTTATGTAGACCCTTCGCCGACGCAGCAGCCGGCTTGTCGCGGTTGTCGCAACTATCACGGTCAAGTTTACGGGGGAAATTTGTTGGTTTGTGCGATGCACCCTACTGGTGTGGAATCGGAGAGTTGTGCTGATTGGGAAACAGACGGCGATGCAGATTTTTGATGGCCCAGTTGAGTTGTTGAGGGGTTAATGGCTTATGGTAACGTCAATTCAGTCTCCGTCAAAGATTTCTCTGGAAGAGTTTCTGCTGCTTCCAGAAACGGAGCCGGCTAGCGAGTATGTTGACGGTCAAATTTATCAAAAAGCTATGCCCCAAGGAAAACACAGCACGTTACAAATCAAATTTTCATCGGCTATTAATCAACTTGGCAAACCGCAAAAGTTAGCTTTTGCTTTTCCCCAATTGCGCTGCACTTTTGGGGGGTGTGCTGTTGTTCCAGATTTAGCAGTATTTGAGTGGTCGCGCATTCCTCTGAATTCTCAGGAAGAAATTGAAAATAGGTTTGAAATTGCGCCCGATTGGACAATTGAGATTTTATCGCCGGATCAAAGTTCAACTCGCGTGATTAAGAAGATTCTGTTTTGCCTCAAGAATCATACTAAATTAGGTTGGCTGATTGACCCGGAAGAAGAATTGGTAATTGTTTTTAAACCGCACCAGGAACCTGAGATTAAAGAGAATGAAGATATTTTACCTGTACTGGATGTGCTGTCGGATTTGCAACTGTCGGCGGCAAATTTGTTTGAGCTGTTAAGTTTTAATTAGAAATGAGTTACAGTTGAGTCAGGGTAAGTTGGCATCTAACGACATTTAAAGGTGAATCGCTCAACGGCTAATAATTCGCAATTTGGGTTTCCGAAAATGCCGCCATCGCTGCAATTGCGACAGTATCAGCGAGTGGCGGTTGCTAATTGGTTTGCCAATCAGGGACGCGGTACGCTGAAGATGGCGACGGGTAGCGGCAAGACGATTACTGCACTGGCGATCGCCACTGAATTATACAATAAAATTAACCTGCAAGTCCTGCTCGTAATTTGCCCTTACTGCCACCTGGTGAATCAGTGGGCGCGCGAATCCGAGAAATTTGGTTTAAAACCTATTTTGGCTTTTGATAGCGCCCGCAGTTGGCAGAATAAGCTGGCTGCGGGTTTGTATGAAGTGCGATCATCGGGCGAGCGAGCATTTCTCACAATCATCACTACCAATGCTACCTTAATGGGAGATAGTTTGCGATCGCAACTGCGCTATTTCCCAGAAAAAACCCTGATTATTGGAGACGAAGTTCACAACTTAGGCGCGCCCCGTTTAGGACAAAGTTTGCCGCGCAATATTGGACTGCGACTCGCCCTTTCCGCCACCCCAGAAAGGCATTTCGATGAAGAGGGAACCGAAGCTATTTTAGATTATTTCGGCCCTGTTTTGCAGCCGGAACTCACCTTAGCAGATGCCATCCGCCAAAAAGCATTAGTACATTATTTATACTATCCAATTTTAGTAGAATTGACAGAAGCCGAAACCCGCAAGTATTCCCGCTTAACTCAAAAGATTGGCTGGGCGCTTTGGGGCGATGAAAAAGTAGAAGAAAACGATGCTTTAACGACTTTATTAATGCAGCGAGCTCGGTTAATTGGAGCGGCGGCTAATAAATTAACAGCTTTGCGAGAATTAATGATTCACCGTCTCGATACAGCCCACACTTTATTTTACTGCGGCGACGGTGCGATCGAAGGAGGGGCGCGCCGAAATAACAACCGCCAACTAACAGAAACCGCGAAGTTATTGGGTTCAGAATTAGGCTACCGAGTTAACACTTATACTGCGGCAACTCCTTTAGCAGAAAGAGAACGATTGCGCCAGCAATTTGAGAGTGGAGAATTGCAAGGTTTGGTAGCGATTAGGTGTTTGGATGAAGGCGTGGATATTCCTGCAATTCGCAATGCTGTAATTTTAGCAAGCAGCAGCAATCCGCGCCAGTTTATTCAGCGCCGGGGACGCATTTTGCGGCCGCATCCGGGGAAGGAAAGGGCAACTTTATTTGACATGATAGTTTTGCCTCCAGATTTGGGCAGAGAAACCTTAGAAGTCGAGCGCAATTTGCTGCGAAAAGAGTTGAAGCGGTTCTTGGAATTTGCCGATTTAGCCGACAATGCTGGGGAAGCTAGAGTGAAATTGCTGCAACTTCAGAAGCGTTACGGGCTATTAGACATTTGACATTTATTAAGGTTCGGTTTATGTTTTAGAATAGAGAATTATTTTATCGTAGTTTGAGTTGCTAGTTTAGTTCGCGATCGCACGCAGAGTTCAGAAACCAGGTTTCTTTGTAGATTTCTCGTGACTGTTGACAAAACTCGTAGAAACCGGGTTTCTCGCCCATGAGCCTAGACCCTGTATATTTTAATATTTGCAAAAAAAATATGACTGAAAATCTGAATGAAAATCTGATTATGGCATTTAGATATGAAGATAGTGCGATCGCAGCCGTACCGACAAGCATTTTAGCAGAAAAGCGTTCTTCTTATCAAACTCATCAGGAATTCAGCGACGTACAGCAACCTATTACTAGCGCGCCACCGGAAGTGCGACAAATTATTGAGCGGGTATTGGAAATTGAAAAAGATAAGTTGTACATGAGAGCTCCCCGCCACATTAACGATGACATTTTAAAAATCATTAAGGAAGCAATTGTATGAAGTTAATCTCAATTACTCTATGCAACTTTCGTCAATTTTACGGCAAAAGCCCCGAAATTAAACTAGCTTGGGGTCGGGAAAATATTACAGTAATTCACGGTAATAACGGCGCTGGAAAAACAGCATTGATGAATGCCTTTACGTGGGTACTTTACGGACAATTTAGCGCGGCTTTTGCGGCGGAAGAACAATTAGTAAACAAGCGCGCTCTGGCTGAGGCGGAAATGGGAAAAGCCGTAGGTTGTTGGGCGGAAATTGTGTTTGAACACGACAGCACGCGCTACCAAGCAAAACGCATATGTCGCGCTTATAAAAGTGAAAATACTGTAGAACATGGCAAGGCTGAATTGTTTCTGAATGTAGCAAAAGATAACGGTCTCTGGCTGAAGCCGGATCAGCATCCCGATGATATTATCGGGCGGATTTTGCCGGAAAGTTTACATAAATATTTCTTTTTTGATGGCGAGCGAATCGAGCAAATTGTCCGCTATGACAAGAAGGCAGAAATTGCGGAAGCTACTAAGGAGTTGCTGGGTGTGGAAGTCTTGAATAGATCGATCCGGCATTTACTAGAAGCAAAAAAATCTCTTGAGACAGATTTAAATATAATTGGGAATGCTGAAACGAAGAAACTTTTAAAAGACAAGCAAAAAATTGAGCAAGAAGCTGAGCAACTTTCGAGCCGACAAGTAGAAATCGAGCGGGAATTGGCAAACCAAGGGGAGTTAAAAAAAGCAGTTAATGGTAATTTGTTGGAACTTAGCGGTGCTGCGGATTTACAAAAGTTGCGAGATGAATTGGAAATGCAGAAAAATTTATTTAAGCAACAAATTATCCAGGCTACAGATGCTCTAAAACGAGCAATTTCTGTGCGCGGTTACGCGGTTTTTCTGTCAGAGGCGGCGGCGGAATTTGAAGTAATAGTAGGAGGTTTGCGGGAAAAAGGCGAGTTGCTTTCGGGGATTCAGCGACCGTTTTTGGAAGAGTTATTAGCGCAGCAGCGGTGTATTTGCGGTGCGGAATTAGTCGAGGGTTCTGAATCTCGCCAACAGGTTAGCGTTTGGATGGATAAGGCGGGAATTGGGGATGTGGAAGAAACAACTATTCGGATTAGCGATCGCGTAAATGAAATTGATAGGCAAGTGACTGATTTTTGGGAGGAAATTGACCGACAGCAAGGCAATATCAGCCGTGACAGAACCGAACTTTCTAGGGTAGAAAATCAGCTAGACGATATTCACAACAAGCTGCGAAATTTTCCTGACGGCGATGTCAGCCGCTTGCAAAAGCGCTTGGATGAAATTGAGGTCAAAATTGGCGATTTGCACCGGGAAACAGGCTCTAACCAGCAGCAGATTGAGAGTTTGAAGGCGTCGATCGCCAATCTGGACAAGCAAATCGACAAGCAGCAACTGAACGAGCAAAGGCAAGTATTAGCCCAGCGCCGGATTGCTGCGACTCAGGATGCGATCGATCGCCTAACTGAAGTGCGATCGCGTTTAGAAAAACAGTTTTGTTCTCAGTTAGAAAAGCGGGTGCAAGATATTTTTAGTCAAATTTCGTTTACTCCTTACATCCCCAAGTTGAGCGATAAATACGAACTGACGCTAGTAGAAAATACGTCGGGTAAAGAATCTTTGGTTGCCGCTTCTACAGGAGAAAATCAAATTCTCAGTTTATCGTTTATCGGCGGAATTATTGAGGGCGTGCGTGAGTGGAGTCAAAAGAATACTTTGATGGGCCCGGATAGCAGTACCTTTCCAATTGTGATGGATTCTCCCTTTGGGAGTTTGGACGAGATTTATCGCAAGCAAATCGCGAATAAGCTGCCGAAGTTGGCGAATCAATTGGTAGTTTTGGTAACTAAAACTCAGTGGCGCGGAGAAGTTGCTCAAGAGATGGAAAGTTGCATCGGTAGGGAATACGTGCTGGTGTACAATTCTCCGAAAGCTGATTGCGAAGAAGATGCGATCGAACTGGGCGGGACGCGCTATCCTTTAGTTAAGCGCAGTCCAAATGAGTTTGAATATACAGAAATTGTAGAGGTGGATTATGGCTTCTAATTCGGCAATTACCCAGGTTTTGGAAACGGATATTTGGGTGAAGGCGACGTGGGAAGAGTTTCTGAATTTTGCTGAGGATTCAGCATGGGAAAAGGCCAAGTTTTATTACTATCAAGAACACATGAGGGTAGAAATGTCACCAGTAGAGCCATTGCACGGGCGTCATAATTCAGTAGTTTCGAGAGTTGTCAATTTTTATACTGCTTTTAGAAATATCCGAATAGTGGAGTTAATTAATGCCAGTTTTCGCAAAACAGGTATTCGGGAATTTCAACCTGATTTGTCTTATTATATAGGTGCAGATTTTGAATTACCTCCTCGCACCAATACGCCAATTAATTTGGATGTGTTTGCACCTCCAGCTTTAGTGGTGGAAATAGGATCATCTTCTAGTGCGGATGATTTGGGAGTAAAGCGTTTAATTTACGAACATTCTGAGGTTCAAGAATATTGGGCAGCAAATGTAAATACGAATGCTGTATTTGCATTTGCTATTACTGCGGGAGGGAGTGGGACAATTCAAAATTCACTGGTTTTACCGGGCTTAGAAATAGCGTTAGTTGAGGAAGCTTTGAACCGGAGTCAAACAGAAGATGACGGGGAAATTAATCGCTGGTTGATTCAAACTTTTAGTCAAGGTTGAAGGGATTTTGACGTGGAAAAAGAGTATCATAAGTTGGTGCGCGATCGCATTCCTGAAATTATTCGCCAAAGCGGGAATGAATGCGAGGTTGTAATTTTGTCGGATGCAGAATACCGTCAAGCTTTGCGGCAGAAATTGATTGAAGAAGCGGGGGAAGCGGCGGCGGCTGATGAAGAAGATTTGGTGGCGGAATTGGCGGATTTGTATGAGGTGATAGATGCGGTGATGACCAGTTTTGGCATTTCGGGCGATCGACTTTTGGCGGAACAAACGAAGCGGCGGGAAGCAAGAGGAGGTTTTGCACAAAAAATTATGTTGTTGCGGACATTCTGAAAATTATCTGCGTTAATCTGTGTTTATCTGCCTCTAATCTGCGGTTACTCTATCAAATTACTCAGTTAAAAATTACATATTAATCCCAATGGCTGCTAACAAAATTAGAATTGCTAAAGATAAAGCGGAGTTAGTCAAATCATTAACTTTATCGGATAACAACTCCGCGCCATTTCAGACTTACGCCGATGTCATCGCGTTTGCCGCAGCGTTGGGAAATCAGCGGAAAAAACGATCGCCTTTGGGGGAAATTTCTAAACGAGAACCGGGTGCGATAGATGTTGATATCTTTGTATCTAGGGGTTACGATATGGCGATTAAATTAATTGCGATCGCCGAAACCAAAAATCCTCAAATTCTCTCCCATCTAGACGAAAAATTGGAAGCAGAACGCTTGCAAATTTTTGAAGAATATGCTAATGGGGGACTGGAAATTTTGCGCGAAGAGTTGCGGGGCGCGGCGGATTATACCGATCGCCTGTTGTTGGTTTTGATTTCCGAAAGAGACAACCAACATCGGTCAAATGAAGAATTCGATTTAAGCAAGTTCTTATTTTAATAGGTTCCCAATGAAGCACATCCCAAAAGATATAATCAAGAGATGCTTAAAGAAATCTGCAAAATTTCTTGCTTACAGTTACTCAGCATTTATTATCTGCTATTTCATTCTCAAACTAATCTTTTGGGATAGGATAGGAATTCTTGCCTTAATTAGCACTTTTAGCCCCTTAATTTTCTTCCCTACTTTCCTGCTTCCCCTCATCGGATTGTTAATCATCAAAAAAAGATGCTTGACTGTTATTTCTGCGATCGCCTGCTTTCTTCTAATAAGTTGGCTGCACGTCAAATACTTTTCTCCCGCACCCATCAACATCACAGATTCGCAGCCCAGCATCAAAATTTTATCCCATAACCTCAGTTGGCATAAAACTCAGTCAGCTACTTTATTTAAACTGATTGACCAGCAAAAACCCGATATTATATTTTTACAAGAAATGGTTCAAGCACCTACCCAAAAAGCTTTTCCCGGGTTAAAAGCAGACTACCCCTATCAAATTGGCACTCACTCTGTAGGAATTTTCAGTAAATATCCGATTGTATCTAGCGAAATACTGCACTTAGCCGGCCATCCAGAAACGCAGCAGCGGGCAATTATTAAATTTAACGAACAAGAAGTAGTGATTTATAATACAATACGGTTCAGTTAAGAGCTATGCAGTGCTTAAAACAATAAATACAGGAGGATTCATTATTATTCCAGTACCTC
>NZ_JAUBQB010000150.1:0-4871 GCF_036701035.1 Microcoleus sp. Pol7_B2
ATTGCAGCAGTTCGCTGAAGCTGGGATAGTCTCGATTTAATAGTTTAATGACAACCGGAATCTGGTCTGTTTCTCGACTGGCTCGATAAACCAGGGTTTTAGAACCACTGTACAGTTGCTCGATTAGACGGTATCCGGCAATTGGACTGGTTAAATCTATACCTGCATTCATTTTGGCTATCCTCATCTTAAATATTGACTGCTAAAAATTAATGTGCGCCTCTGTGTGTAAGAGTTAAATGCGGCGATCGCATAATTAACTTCATCCGTTTGTAGGCAATGATATCGTAAACTCCGTCCCTTCTCCCCATAGAGAATTTACCTCGATTGTACCGCCGTGTTTTTCAACTACAATCTGCCGTGCGATCGCCAATCCCAACCCCGTGCCTTTCCCTACTCCCTTGGTAGTAAATAAATCATCAAAAACCTTCTGCCTCACCGTCTCACTCATGCCAATACCGTTATCTTTGATCCGAATTATTGCTTTCTGCCGATCTTCCGATAATTCAGTCTTGATAATAATTTGATTATGATTAATTTTGATTTCTGCATAACTACGTCCCGTATTTAATTCTTCTAAAGCATCGATCGCATTAGCCAACAAATTCATAAATACCTGATTGATCTGTCCTGCATAGCATTCTACTTCCGGTAAATCACCATACTCTTTAATGACCCGAATCTCAGGGCGAGTGTCGTTTGCCTTGAGGCGATGTTTTAGGATCATAATTGTGCTATCAATGCCGTCGTGGATATTGCAGGCAACGGGGCGATCGCTATCGGCACGGGAAAAGATGCGAAGACTGGTGCTGATGCCTTTGATTCGCTTCACTCCTTCGCTCATGGAACCCACTAACTTTGGTAAGTCTTCACGGATGTAGTCGAGGTCTATCGCTTCAATTTCCTCTTGAATTGCCGCAGTGTAATTAGGATATTCTTGCTCAAATAGATCGAGCAATCCAAACAAATCATTAATGTAATCTAAAGCAGGGGTAATGTTGCCAGCAAGGAATCCTACAGGGTTGTTGATTTCGTGAGCGACCCCAGCTACTAAATTGCCCAATGCCGACATTTTTTCACTTTGGACTATTTTTAGTTGTGCCTGTTTGAGGTCTGTAAGGGCTTGTTGCGATTCTTGATAAAGACGGGCATTTTCCAAAGAAATGGCAGCTTGAGAGCAAATTAGATTCAGCACTTCAACGCGATCGCTGGTAAATGCCCCCACCGTCAGGTTATTTTCGAGATATAAAATTCCAATCAACTTGTTTTGATTAAGAATTGGACTACAAAGAACACTTTTCGGCTGATGCTGTTCAATATAGCGATCGCCTGCAAACTGAGGATTTATCCTCGCATCGACAAGTACCAGAGGTTTCAAACTCCGTTTGACAGTATTAACCAAACTAATCGCCACATCCTGACTTGATTGTAGAGGCATTGATGGTAATAGTTGCGGTTCCTGTTCCTCTTCTACAAGGGCTACTACTTTTAACTCAACATCTTGTTTTAGCAATAAGACACACTTATCTGCCCCAGCGTTCGTAATTACTATTTTTAGGAGAGTAGTCAGGAGTTTATCTAGTTCAATCTCCCCAGAAATGGCTTGAGAGGCTTTGACTAGAGTAGCCAAATCTAGAACTTCAGAGACGCTACTAGAAGTGTGACTTGAAGCGATCGTTCCCAGAGAGATAGTTCCCTGGAACGAGGTCAAGGAACGAGATTGCTGAAGGATGGGAGCGAAGAGTTGGGGATAACATTTTTCCAGATCGTCAACTTTAGCTTTTGCTCCCCAACGACTGTAGGCGTAGTAAGCCTCAATCGCATAAACTTGGGCAAATTTTTCTTTATCCCATTCCAGGTAAAATTTCGCTGCTAGTTCATTAGCTAGTGCTTCTTCGTTGAGGAATTGATTTTCTTTAGCGAGGGAGATTGCGCGATCGTACAAATCTATTGCTTCTACTTTATTGCCCAAAACACGTTTCCGTTCAGCCTCAACTAAATACCATTTATGCAGATGATTCATCGGAGCATTTTGCGCCCACTGTTGCAGAGTGGTTTGATGGGTTTCCACAGAGGCAAGAATTTCAGCTTGCTCAATTTCTGGCTGTGTGGGGAAAAGTGCTAGGTGGGTGAGGGCGGCATAGAAATGGAAAGCGGGAACAAAAACCAATCCCGATACTGCCATCAAATACTGTTTGCTTTGAGCCATGTGGTCTAGGGCAGCCGTGTAATTACCCCATAAGTAAGCAAGCAACAGTTTGTAGATGTAGGCACAAGCGATCGCGGTGAGTTCATTATTCTGATGGTGCTGAGGAATCATCACCGTTTCATCGTAGGCAGAGCCGATTAAGCAATCCGGTTGACTTACAGTTTCCCTCAAGTTATAAACCAACGGCTGCGTCATATCCAACAAAGCCTGGGCAGAATATTGCTTCACCTGAGCCAAGGCAGCGCTATAACTTACTATTTCAGTTTCCCAAGTGTCTAGTTCTACCCCACCGAAGAAATGGGCATAAAAGTAAACATTTATGTTGTAGCCAGCGTAGAGAAAAGCGGCAGTTTCCATGCCAGCTAGATAGCCATCTTTCAGGGTCGGTATCGTTGCCCTTATAGCTTCTTGGCGATGCTGAATAAAACACCCAAACAGAACCAGAATTATAGACTTGAATTCCCGTACATTCAACCGCTCCAGCAATGAGAGTGCCAATTTACCAAAGGCATAGCCGGTTTCCACATCTCCCAAAAAGGCACACAACACCAGTCCGTGAATCGCATACCCTACCGTCGATGCAGGTGCATTCCCAAATTGGAGCGATAAACTCACCATCGTGGAACTCAGTAGGGGCAGCAAACCGGGCATTCCCTGGAAAATGGGTGTAAACAACAGTCCTAACAGTTGGAGGGCTGCTGGCGCTTGGGGATCGGCGATTGGTGGCAGGTCAGCCAGTTCCTCAATCCGTCTGCCGCTTAGTTGGCTAGCCAGGGCTTGTAGCGCTTTGCCAATCGTGGCTTCGTCAGGTTCCGTAGGGAATTCAACTCCCAATTGCAAGAGTGTATCTCTTGCTACCGCGATCGCTTCCAACACCTTGCCTTGGGCTGACCGTGCGGCGATTTTAATTACATAAATTTTAACTTTCTCTAAAATTGTCTTAGCTTCTTGCAACACCAGTGCTGCCATCTCTTCCATGCCATCAAGGTCAGCATTCAAATAGGCGGCTTCGGTGGAGGCAACATAGAGGTTCAAAGTCAATTCATACTGGCTTTGCCAACAATCCAGTGATAATAGCCCAATTCCCATTTGCAGATAGACTCTTGCCGCAGCATAAGCTGTAGAATTTCGGGCCTTGCGTCCGGCTTCTAAATTTAGTTGAGCTAATTTTTCCCGTTCGCTCGGTTGAGTAATTAACTCAATTCCTCGATTCAAATGACCGACAATATCAAATAGTTTTTCCTCTTGCTCTATTTCTGAATAATTGTGCTGAAGTAATTGTCCGATTTTGAGATGGGTTGCTTTTTTATCTAAATCAGGAATTAGCGAATAGGCAGCTTGCTGGACCCGATCGTGTAGGAATTTGTAATTTGCATTAGCAGCTTGGTTGACAGTATCTAAATTATCAATTTTGGTAAAGAATTTATAGATTTCGGTGGTGGGGACGAGCAAGCCTTCTTGTAACGCTTTCCACAAATCAGCCGCCGTTTCTTCGGGTAACTTTTCGGAAACGATCGCCAAAGTAGCTAAATCAAACTGAGCGCCAATACAAGCCGCCAACTTCAGGACAGCCTGAGTTGCGATCGGTAGCTTCTGCAATTGCAGTGCCATAAACTCCACCACATCATCGGTGATAGCTAAAGCTCTGACTTGAGCAATATCGCACTGCCAATACCGTATATTCCCATCAAAGGTAATCAACCCATCGTCATGTAATGCCTTAAGGAACTGTGTGGCAAAGAAGGGATTACCCTTAGTTTTTTGATACACCAATTCTGTCAAGGGTTGAGCAATAGGCAAATCGCAGTTCAGCGTCTCTGCCACCAACTGATTCATATCCCCTAAACTCAACGGTTGCAGCGTAATCTTATTCACCCTCGCCCCAGATTTAACAATCTCATCCACTGTCAAAATCAACGGATGAACTGGCGACACTTCATTATCCCGATAAGCACCCAACACCAATAAATGCCCTGTATCCTCCATCAACAGTTGTAACAGCTTTAGTGATGCTGAATCCGCCCACTGCAAATCGTCCAAAAACATCACCAAGGGATGTTCTTTTGTGGTACAAACTTGCACAAATTTCTGCATTAGCAGATTGAAGCGATTCTGTGCCGCACTTCCTGATAGTTCTTGTGCAGGAGGTTGAGTGCCAATAATGCTTTCTACTTCAGGAATTACGTCAATCAAGACTTGCCCGTTGTCTCCAACTGCTGACCTAATCCTGGTTTTCCAGCTTTGTAACTCAGCATCCGATTCTGATAGTAATTGTGTCATAAAATCGCGGAATGCCTGGACAAATGCCGAGAAGGGAATATTGCGGTTGAACTGGTCGAATTTGCCTTTAATGAAATAGCCGCGCTGCCGGACAATGGGTTTATGCACCTCGTTGACGACTGCCGTTTTTCCAATCCCGGAGAACCCAGCGACTAGCATTAATTCTGAGGTGCCATTTGCCACGCGCTCGAAGGCATTCAACAGGGTTTGTACTTCAGTTTCTCGACCGTAGAGTTTTTCGGGAATCAGGAAGCGATCGCATATATCTCGCCTTCCTAACTCAAATGTTTCAATCTTTCCAGTTGCTTGGTACTGCTGCCAACACTTTTCTAAGTCATGTTTCAATCCCTTGGCACTTTGATAGCGCTTTTCGGCATTCTTC
>NZ_JAUBQB010000024.1:0-81286 GCF_036701035.1 Microcoleus sp. Pol7_B2
TTCTACTCCGTTCGACTTGCATGTGTTAAGCAGACCGCCAGCGTTCATCCTGAGCCAGGATCAAACTCTCCGTGTTGTTGAGTTCTTTTGGCTTTAGTCAAGCTATTTCCACGCTAGCCCAGAAGGCTGGTTTTTTTCCCTTGACTTTTTTCTCGTTGTTTGCGATATTGAGTATTAGCGATGCTTTTACTCTCTATCTTGATTTTTTTGACGAGGTTAATAGTGCTTTAAGCTTTCAAACTATTCTTTTTTCTAGGTTCAGTTTTTTACCTTCCGGTTGTGGTTCAGTGAACCGCTTCCCTTCTGGCGCTTTATTAATATACTTATTTGGCAAGGGGTTGTCAAGCGTTTTGTGAAAATATTTTTGAGTTTTTTTTGAACCTATACATACCAAGGGTTTCGGCTCTTATGGCCTGCTCCGCTATCCCCTGGCTGACTCCTCTTTTCGGGAAGGGGTCTTTTTTTGGGCCAAAATACGGCTTTTGGCTGGACTATTTCCCGCCCATGGGTAGAAGAACTCAGTGGTTCAATATGATGGGGCTTACTGGGACTAGAGCTAAGGCAAGGTTAGAGTGTAAGGTGTGAGGCTGCATCATGGGGTTAGAATGACAGAAGCAGGCTGGTGCATGAGTCATATATATTTAAGTAGTGTCTGCATTTATGGAACTTTACTGAGCGACGTTTAGGTCTTAGATTGAGCCGATCGCCCTTAACAATTCCTCTGATTCAAAATCCAGAAGTTGACACGACACGGTACTCTAACCCTGATCAAACTCCCAGGAATCGATCGCCCGCAAATACACTCTCCTGAATTACACCCCCAAACTCCTTCAGTTACCGCAGTTATCAGCCTTTGATAAGCGAGCGCGAGTTGGTCTCCTCAACATCTACATCTAAAAAGTGCAAGTGACTCTCTTCCTCAGTATTGACAGCAATCACCAAACCTCTATTCCCCCAAGGAGCTATCGCCCGGGGTGAGGCAGGGCTGCTAAAACTTCCTACTTGAATCCCTTGACTGTTTACCACTTCTATCTGCCCCCCAACATCTGCCAACACCCATCCCCAATTAGCGACACAAGCAGACACGGGCAAAGTTTCAAGAGGAATTCGCGCTACCTTGAACGGCCACAATTTCATCAACAGCACCGCCGCTTTACCACCTTGAGGAATTCCCAGCAAAGTATAAGGCTCAGGTGTCAACAGCATCTGTCCCACGCTGGCCGACAACCGCACAGAACCCACCGGCGTGCCGCGGCGAGTGTAAACTCTAAAAATAGTTTGGGGATTTTTTGGTTCGTTGTCGGGCCAAACTGCTAAAACGTGTCGCCGATCCAAAAAAATTAATTCTGGTAAATAGTGTTCTGGTAACGGCACAGTAGCGATCAGCTTCAGGGCTTTTTCCCGATCACCCGCACTGCTGTTTCCCGCTAAAGAATAAAAACGCAGTTCGCCGGGAACCGCTACTGTCAACCAGTTGCCATGAGAGTCTACAGCAGCTTTTAAAGGATCTGGACCTTGCCTCCAACCCATATCCAGCAAACATTGAGGCTCCCAAGAGTGCTCATTGAGCCAGTAAAGTTTTTGCGGAGTGAGAACGCAACAGCCGTTGGAAACAGGTAAAATGCCGCGCACGATTTCCGGCATTAATGAAATAGAAATAGACATTTCTCCTGTAAATAGCTGTTTTCCCGGCTGAGACAAAACCTTCACCTCTGTACCTACAGCAGCATAGAGATACGTTTCAGTGGCAATTAAAGCGGTCAACGGTGCAGGAAGTATCAGTGGCTTTGGCTGCGAAAGCGAATAGCGCACAGTCCGAAGTAAATTAATAGCCGACTGTGATGCTTTTTCCTCTTCAACTTCCAGCAAAGAGTCACTTTCCGACTTCAGACTTTTATCACCACTGGTTGTGGGATTTTCCCAGGGAATAATGCAGTCGCCCAATTGTCTGACAGCGGGGTCGTACATGATCAGTCGCAAAGCTTGAGCCATTTGCGAAGCACTGGCAAAGCGGCGGGCTGGCAGCTTTTCTAAAGATTTTTTGACTATTGCTTGCAAAGGTTCGGGGATGGCGTCGGGAAATTGCAAGCGTTGATTCAGGTGCGCCCACCTCAAGTCTCCGGGGGTTCCCCCAAAAGGGCGGTAGCCCATTAGCAATTCAAATAGCAGAATTCCTACTGCATATATATCTGACATCGGGGAAAAAAGACCGTAAAACCGCTCAGGGGCCATGTAAGCGGGGGAACCTACGGTAGCGTCGGGAGAAAGTTCTTGGTGGAGGCGAGTGGTACCAATTTCTGGCAGCCGACGCGCGATGCCAAAGTCAGAAAGCCGGGGCGACCAACCTTTTGCTCCTAAAGTTAGGAGGATATTTTCGGGTTTGATGTCGCAGTGAACTACGCCTCGGCGGTGGGCGTAGTCTAAGCCGGCTAAAACTTCCATGACTAGCTGTAAACCTTCGAGCAGACGCAAGGGGCGCTCTTGTTTGAGCAGGTTGCGGAGGGTTCCTCCCTCGCAGTAGTCCATCACCAAGTACCTGCCTGTAGCTGTGTGTTCTAGAGCTCGGCAGGTAACAATATTGGGGTGCTGCAAGGTGATCAGAAACCACAGCTCTCGCAAGAATTCGCTAGTTGGGGCTTTCTGATGACTAAGTTCTTTGAGAGCAACCAGTTGGCTGGTGAGGCGGGAGTCCTGGGCGGGAGCTTCTCGAACGCTGGCACAAAAGACTCGACCAAATTGTCCTTGTCCGACTAGCCCTAAAATGCGGTACTTAGAATGTTGCATCGGTCTAATTATAGAAAAAGCTTGAGCTAGTATTAAAATATGTAAATAATTCTGACAAAAATTCAAATTTTTGAATCGCTCGCCAGGTACAGCCTATGTTATCTCAGGTTCATTCTCAGCCTCCTTGAGAGCGATCGCACAGTCGCACCTATTAAAATCCTTGAGTTTCGGGACTATAAATCTTGCCGGATTCGGGTGCCAGATCTGGAACTACCTGTGGCTGCTATTTTAGTCGATCGCGACTATTACAGTTTTTTCAATGCCATGCAGAAAGTATCTAAGGTTTTAGCTTTTCAAGGCTAAGCTGGGGAATCGGGGCGAGGGTACAGTGATATGACCAAAACAGAAGTGCGGTTATGCCCTAGGGGTTAGAGAGCCAGAAGCCGATGCTGTCGTCAAGGCATCTTAACCTTTTTGAGTGTTAGCCAAATTTTTTTGCGCTTTAAATAAGTTGATCGTAACTTGCTAAATACTGAACTTGACAGGAGCAAACATCAATATGGTTAAAATTATTAAACTAGATCCAATTGCGGAGGAAATAGCAGTCGAAACCCGATCAAATATCCTGTCTGCCTTACTTTCCAAAGACTTAGACGTTCTCAAGGAATGCGGGGGACGGGGAATGTGCGCTACCTGCCATGTTTACATTAAAGAAGGCATGGAAGGCTTGTCGGACATGAACCGCCGCGAGAGAAGGACGTTGGAAGTCATTACTACGGCTAGAGCCAATTCGCGACTTGCTTGTCAGGCTCAAATTATGGGCGAGGGTGTGGTTGTACAGTTGCCTGCGGGGATGTACATTAATGCTATTGAAAATGTCGAAGCTCTGATAGGCCGCCGGGCCCAGCAAGATTTATTACACCCAATTACAGGTCAAGTAGTTGTAGAATCGGGAAAGTTAATTACTCGTTCTATCGTTACACAGCTTAATGAAACGCGCTTTCAAGTAGGACAGTATTTAGTTCGGACTAAAGAAGCTTAAAACTGATATCTTTGTATTTTAGTAGTAGAGAAAAATGTATGTTGAGCCAACTTGCGCGTTTGAGCACGGAAACAGACGGACGCTACGCCAGTGCAGAAGAACTCCAATTTTTGAAAGACTACTTTCAGTCTTTGAATCACCGGATGAGTGCTTATAAAAAAATTCAAGCCTCTGAAACAGACATTATGCGGCAAGTGGAAGCACAAATGCTGTCTCTAGACCCTAGTTTATTTCGGCGCGGGGCTAACGATATGACTGAAAAGTGCCGTGGAGATATTGTGCGGGTGTTGAGGCATTCAGCGGCAGCACTGTTGATTAATGATACTCAACGGTTGCGCGATCGGCTACTACTTTGGTTGCAAACTATTTTAGGCGCTGTTCAAGTTAGAAATAGTGCGACCGTGACCTACGATGTGATGAAAAAGGTCCTTAAACAATATCTCACGGTGGAAGAAAGGAACCTATTTTTTCCGATTCTCGACATCAACCGCACTTTACTCGGCAAATAATCAAGGCGATTGAGAAGTTAACGCCGATAAACTGTGCCGTTAGGAAGAGTGGCTCCAATCAAATTCGCTCCTGTTAAATCCGCCTCAGTGAGAATGGCTCCCCGGAGGTTGGCTCCTGTCAAGTCAGCTTTCTGCAAGTTGGCTTTACTCAGGTTAGCTTTGCTCAAGTTAATTTCATGCAGGCAAGAATTAGAAAGGTCGGCATTGAGCAGGTAGGCTAGACTCAAGTTGGCTTTGCTGAGGTTAGCCCCGCTCAAGTTAGCTTCCATCAGATAAGCACCGCTCAAGTTGGCTTCGTTCAACAATGCCTCTGCCATATTAATTCCAGTTAAAAGTTTGCGGCTCAAGTCTACACCGCTGAGGTCTGCCCCGCTGAGGTTAATACCACTTAAGTGGCTGCCATTCAAAGTAATGTTTCTCAGATAGGTTTTGCTGAGGTCTGCTTTGCACAAATTGGCTCTATCCAAGCAAGCTTCGCTAAGGTCTGATCCGATCAAGCAGGCGCCGTTTAAATAGGCTTGAGTGAGGTTAGCTCGTCTGAGATTAGCTTTCAACAGGTTGGCTTTGCTGAGGTTAGCACGGGTTAAGTTGGCTCCGGCTAGGTTGGCTTTGGATAATTCTGCTCCGGTGAGCTGTGCTTCGGTCAAGTCTGCCTCTTTCAGACTCGCTAGACTTAAGTAAGCATCTTTGAAGTTGGCCCCGTTGAGATTGGCTTTAATCAGATAGGCTTTACTGAGATTTGCCTCAGTGAGAACGGCTTTGGTGAGGTTAGCGGCGCTCATATCTGCACCTATGAGATTAGCATTGGGAAGAATTGCTCCGGTCAGGTTTGCCCAATTCAGATGAGATCCGGCTAGGTTGGCGCCGGTGAGATTGGCTTCGAGGAGATTGGCTCCACTCAGACTGGCTGCCATGAGGTTGGCGCCGGTGAGATTGGCTCCGCTGAGGTCAGCTTTGCTGAGATTGGCTCGGCTCAGATGGGCTTTGGTGAGGTCGGCCCCGCTGAGGTTAGCACCGATTAAGTAGGGTCGTTGCTGGTGTTGGTTGAGGTTTGCCAAAATAAGAGTTGGGGCATCGCTGGAACGGTATAAATCGATCGGACTCAACACAATGCCGCGCAGATTTGCCAGTCTAAAATCTCTTTCGCCGGCTGCATATCGAGTTAGAAGTTCATTGGCGTCCATTAAGTTCTAGCAAAATGTTTGAGGTTTTGATTGCTTTTAAATTTTATGAATTTCTAGAGTAAGTTATGAATTTTCTAGCTGCTAGTTATAATCAGATTTTATTTAAATTGCTAAAACCTGATTTTTTGACTTAGGAGCTTTTTTATAATTTAACTCACAGTTTTGATGAGACGGGGGATAATATGGCTACAAAAAAATGATTTGACAGCTATTAACAAAGTAATAGCTGTCAAACAAGTCAATTTTTCTGGAAAAGTTGACTGAGAATAGCTTCATGGTCTTTTCCTTCTTCGACCATAGAATCTGCAGGTAGGAGGCGCTCGCGCAGCCCTAAAATAAAGCGGTTGCAGTCCGAACCCAATGATTCGCAGGATGTTTGCAGGCAGTGAAGTTCTCGACCCGTAAGCTGACTAAAGAACGAACTTAAAATACCTGCTTCTAAAAAACAGGCTGGTCGCTTAGATTTGGGAGCTGTTTTAGCAAAAAGAGAGTTAGCAATTTTTACTATTAAAAATCCATGTTCGGAATAGCTGGGGTCAAACTCAAATGTTCCCCATCCATGAGTTTTCCAACACTGCTGTAAGGACTGAAGAAATTCTACCATTTCCATTTCAGAAACTGGCTGACCGTAGTATTCGCTGACTTCTTCGCAAAAACGCACGTAGAAGTTTTTACCCCACCAGCGACCGCAGTTGAAAAGCACGAGGCGGGAGGCTTGACCTGTTTCTTGTTCTAAGCCAATATAAATGGCTTGAATCAGTGTTTCTGGGAGTGCTAAGAGCCGATCACCCCGGCGGTTTTCGAGGAGGCCGAGTTCGAGGTCGCCTCGGACGTAGGCATCGCTGGCAAAGTAGTTTCCAGGGAGTCGGGGCTGTTTGAGTAAGTCGGCAATATTAATCATCGGGAATTGGGAATTGGGAATCGGGAATTGGAAATTGGAAATAAAGCGGATTATTTATTACCTTGGTCAATAATAATTGACTGTGCTTGGTCAAAAAATGGTTGCAATATAGCCCGGGCTTGCTCGGAAAGCAATTCTTTTAAACGAGTTTGCAGCAGATTGCAAACAGTGGCTTCGATTTTTTGAGTTTGGTGGGCTGCGACTATGCCGGAAAGCCAGTCTACAAGGCGCTGTTCGAGAAAATTTCGATCGTTCAGCAGCATAGCCATAGCGCAGTACCGCAAGACTAACACCCAGTGTTTGAGCGATCGTTCTAAGGTTTCTTGTTTTTCGTCGGGGAACGTTTCTTGTAGCTTGTTGGCTACTGGTTGGAAGATGCTTGCTTCCTTCTCTCGCAAAAATTCGTAAATTTTTAAGCGCTGGACAAGGGTTACAGCTTGACGCTTAAAAGCTATGAGTTCTTCGCCTTTTAAAAAGCGGTTTTCGGCCTGATCCAGCAGCGCCTCAATCTCAGGGTGCATGATTTTAATTAAGTGGTAATCGGTAATTGATAAAAGGAAGGAAGTTCGGCAACGAGCAATGTACGGGATTTAACGGATTTAACTAATGGATTTTGAAGGATGAGGAAAGAGGGGTGAGGGAAAAGGGATGAGGGATGGCCCTATTTTTCATTTTTTATTGCCTACACAGATTAAAACAGGTCGAATAGGTCATCAATGGTGACTTCGGCTTGTTCAGAAATAGAAATTACTGGCAAGGGTGGCGGTAGGGGTAGGGCACCTACTTCCGGAATTCCTTCCCAAGAAATAGCTTGAAAAAAGTCTGCTACTGGCTGGGTTAAACTCAGAAGTTGACCGGGGGTCGAGCCATTTGGGGTTTCTAAAGATTTTCCCAGCCAATTATAGTGACCAAAGAATTCTTGGACAGATTGGTCCAACCATGAAGTTTGACTTTTCATCTTTCTTCCTGCCTGGAGAAATCCACCATCGCACTTTCGATCGCGAAATTGGTGGGAGGAAAGGCAGGGCAGGGGATGTGCCTTTCCAGGTTGTTTACCGCAATATTTCACCGTGTTGCAGTCGATTTTGAATATCGCGGGCGTTGGCACCTTCGTTGAGCCAGAATGCTGCTGCATCAATTTTATCTGGGTTGCCAAGCAGGAACTTGCAATAGGTTTCTCCCATTGAGTAACATTGGAGTTCTATGCAGCTCAGAGGCTTTTTGACTAAAGAGCCGAAGAAACCGGCGAACAAACCGGCGTATAAGTGGCAAACCGGTTTGCCTACGTCTCCCAATGTGCGAGCAACTGCTGAGTCAAAGAGGTTGATGAAGATGCAGCCGTGTTTGCGATCGCTCATGTCCACTTCCCAGCGACCCCAACCTTGAGCCGTGAAAGGCCACCACCAAGTTTCTAGCAGAAACATGAGATTTGACTGGCGAATGTTCTGGCTGTATTCGGCACTAAACCATTTTTGAAAAAATTCGGAATCTTGGAGTCCCCACTGGCAACCAATAGTATACATGATGACAGAGGACGCGGGGCCGACTTCTTCTTCGAGTCCCTCCACTAAACCGATAATGAAGTCTTCGCTGGTAAAAATGTTACGCGACTCATTCCAGTCGTCAATTGTACCCATCTGGCGATCGAAGGCAAAAAAATCCTGAAACCTATAGTGGCTGTGAGTTTTAGGATGATTTTTCTTCAGTAGCGATTCGCTGTGGGGGGAGATTTCTTTTTTGGCGGTAGAGACCATTGGCGGGTTATTCCTTTTTGGTGTAGTTTGGTGAAAATTAGAGTCAAATAGAGTGGCCTGTGTATCCAATTTAACTTTATTTTTCTAAAGGCAGGCACAGGGTATAATTTTTCACTGCAATATAAAAATTAAAAATTCTAAGATGGTAAATTAGGGGGCTTGTTGGGAGTTCTGCCTTCGGACAACTGCTCTGTGAGTGGTGACGAAAGTGGGTATAACCTTAAACGGCTATGTGTTATCGTTTTGTGCAAGCTGTCCACTATATATATAGGGCATATGGGGATGAAAAATCACGCTTGTATTGCAATAGGCATCAATCAATATCAGTTACTCCAGCCTTTGAGTTATGCCCAAGAGGATGCAGAGGCCCTGTACGGTTTTTTGACTGAGGAGGCGGGTTTTGCGCCGGATGGATGTCTGCTGATGACCGATAGCTCGCCGTCGCTGTGGGGTCAATCTACATATCCAAATCGGGAAAATATTCTGAGATTGACCCAAAGCCTCTGCGCGGAACACGTGCAACAAGGAGATTTACTCTGGTGTTTTTTTAGCGGCTACGGTGTCAGCTATGAAGGTAAGGATTATTTGATGCCTGTTGACGGCAATCCGGCTGACATTCAGGGTACGGGGATTCCGGTAGAGTTGCTGTTGAATACTCTGAAAAACGCTCCTACGGAAACGGTATTGGTGCTGGTTGATATGAACCGCAGCCAGATTGTGAAAGCGGGGGAAACCATCGGCTCTCAAACGGTCGAGCTGGCACGGGAACTGGAAATCCCAACGGTGCTTTCTTGCCGCCCGAATCAAGTTTCGCGGGAAACTTCGGCTTTGCGTCAGGGGTTTTTTACGACGGCGCTTTTGGAGGGGCTACGCTCGGGACAGTGCACGACCATTAAGGGTTTAGACCGTTTTTTGAGCGATCGACTGCCGGAGCTGTGTGACCACCATTTGCGTCCGAAACAAGAACCTTTGATGGTGGTGAATCCTCCGGGAAAGGCTAATTTGGTGATTTTGCCGGATGCTTCAGGGGTACCAACTGCTGCGTTGGCCGGACGCAACGGCAATATGACGGTTGGTACGGCTGATGGGTTCGATCGCCCGCAAATGGCGACGGCCACGGCTCGAATGGATCTGCCTCCGGCAGTTCGCAACGCTCAGGATTCGCCTGTTGAGAAGCCGCCTGTGTCGCAGCCAAATGCTGTGGCCGCTGCTGATGGGGGAGGCGATCGACCGAACTTGCAAAAGCCGGAGGATGAGCATAACGGGGGGTCGGATAAGTCATTTTTGCAGCAGCTAGTTTTATGGAGTTCTGCTACGGCTTTGGTGTTGCTGTTGGGTGTTTTTGTGACGAACAAATCCATTTTTATTGGTCAGCAAGAAGGAGATCCTCGATCGCCTGCTGAAAATGCCCAAAACTCTGGATCTAAAAAATTTACTGGTACTGGGGGGTCGCAGAACCAACCGCGGGCGGTGCAAGCAGGGACTGGAACCAAGCAGCCACCATCGAGCCAGCAGGTGTGGGCTGAGGCGAAAACTTTCCTCAAGGATGGTTCGGCTTCTAGTTTTAATAAAGCAGTGGTTAAGGCTCGAACGATTCCGGCTAGCGATCCGCTCTACCCCCAGGCTCAGCAAGATATTGAGCGCTGGAGTTTGACAATTTTGGATATAGCTAACGGGCGGGCTGCTCGGGGCGATTTCCAGGGGGCGATCGGGGCTGCTAAATTGATGCCTGATGTCAATCAGCCTGTTTACAATCAGTCGAAACAGGCGATCGCTCAGTGGGAGGAGCTATCCAAAGACCAGGATGTAAATGCTGCTTTGCTATCGGCTGCTAAGGGTCAAATTAAGCGGGGGGTTGCCTCTTCTTACAGTAAAGGCATCCAACAAGCTAATAAAATTGAACCCGGTCAGCCGAAGTATGAAGAAGCTCAACAGTTAATTGGACAGTGGAGCGAAAGTATTCTCAAAATTGCTCAGTTGCGCGGCTCTCAAGGAAAGCTGAAAGAGGCAGTTGAAGCTGCTTCGCTGGTGCCGTCGGGTACTAAGAGTTATCAGCCTGCTCAGAAGGAGATCGCCAATTGGAAAACTAAGCTGCAACGCCCGAAAAAAGGTTGATTTAGTTGATAATTTCTCGGTTTCCCACCGAGAAATTATCTTAGCGACTGACCAACATCGGTCGTGAGCTTGATCGATACCTCTTGATACTGCAAAAAGAGACCTACATATCGATAATTTCAAACCAATAATTTTATTCACCATTTCCCCTCCCAGCTTCTGCGGGAGGGGATTTTATATGTTGCCTGGTCGGTTTGTTTTGTAGAGTGAAATATCTCGTATGAGCTGGTTAATGGGGGTTGCATAATAGCGGGAGGATTTTAATCTTTTTTGTGATCAGCCCATGAGTCCGAAGACGTGTATTTTCAAAGCAGGCGGGACGCCTAACCCTATTCCCCACAATGCCTCAAATTGTGCAACCCCTGTTAATTAATATTTTAAATTCACGTCCAAAGTTCCCTAAATCGGCACCTGCACCGTCAAAAATGAGTTTTTTAAAAAAATAAATATAGGTATAATTTAGTTTGTCAAAAAACAAATACCCTAAGTTAGTTAATTTTAAAACCAATTAAAAAAGTTGATCTTTCTATTTTATTCTGTAGGCTTATCAGCTTAACTTATAGTTAACTTTAACTTAAGTGACAAGCAAATTTGGCTATAGTGAATTCCTATATAAGGCAAATGACCAAGGCAAAATCGCCTTAAAAATTGGGTATGCAGAGTTAATGTTTTTATCTCTCTTTGTGGGCTATTAGGAGCGATCGAGGGCTCGAAAACTGTTTAAACTTGTGCTGTTTTAAAATTATTAGCAGGTATCCATCTGTTATGAATTATACAAAATTAGCCGTTACTGGCAATTCTCGCGGAGGAGCGATCGCCCCCAACGAATTCAGGAAACAGATGCACCGCCACACAGCACAAAATATCTGGATTTTCAAGCTGCGAGTCTTCGTTTGCCCGGAGATCACAAAGCTGCCTTAATTAACACAAATAAGGGCTTTGCAAAAAAAGCCAAAAAATATTTCCTTGAGAAACAAGAATAAAAACTTGGTCGCTTATTGTAGCCCCGGTAACAACACGTATGCCTGAAGTTATAGTTCACAGCCAAGTCTACGAGACGATCTAAATCAATAGGGTGAGGTGGCGGTGTCCGGGTGTTAAGAGGGGCGATCGAAGAGGAATGTTCCCGGAGCGATCGCTTCCCAATCGCGGAGTGTAAAACCTAGGAAGGCAAGGCGTTGGAGACTTTCCTGAACTTTTTGAGTTCAGGAAAGTAGTGTTAGCACTAAACTCTGCCGTATTGTGGAAATCGAGCCAAATTTGTAACAGTTCTTAACTATAAATAATTCTGCCAAAACTGCTAGCATAGTGACACTTTTGTTAGCAAAAACAGATAAAGTAAATAAAGTTGGCTAGCTCTAGACGCGCCGATCCCCATCCTGGGGATGTTGAATCAATTTGATTCATACCAAGTGGTTTTAGAGTTACAATCGGAAGCAAAGCATCGCTATTTAACTGAGTTCTTTACTTACTTTTACTTTCAGCTATGAACGTGGATTTTATCAAAGCCCAAGTCAGGTTGCTACAGGGTGCAAGTTCATCGGAGCGAGAAACCCTTATGAAAAACATCGGCGTCTGTGCTGGCGTGATCCGACCAGGAGAGTACGTGACTCCGCAACGGAAGCACGCCATCACTCTCTGGCTGCAAACAAATGCGGTTCGCCTCCGGCTTCCCCAACTTCCTCTGGACTTATCGGGCCAAAAGCCTTAACAGGGAAGTAATCAAGACGTAGCGACAGAATCAAAGAAATTAGTCAATCTTACCTAAAAGTGCGTTTTTCTTGAGCTGTACAGGATCAATGAAACACGATTAAGATTGAAAAAATGTTTGTAGGGAAAGTTGGGCTCGAAAACACGCCTGTGGACAAGAAGCGGCCGACCGCTTTGGTAGAAGCAGGAAGTGAACGTCAAACCTGCTCTAAAAGTAGATTTGAGTAAGTTTCACAGAAGGGATTATTCTGCACAACTATAACCTGGGTTATTTGCTTTTAGATTTGAGATTCACCATTTAGCTGGTACTGGATAAATTTGCTATTTGTGGATCGCCTGAAAAACTATCCTATTCAATAGGTATAACTAATTACAGGGGCAGTCATTGAACTGCCCTTACTTTTGAACCCCGACGAGAAACTGCTGCAAGTTACAATAAACGCATCTACTTGCAGATAGAGTTTAGGTGAACTCTTATGTAAGCAGCAGCGGCTCTAGATTATCTGGTATGTTCGAGAGAAGGGGAGAGGGAGAGAGGATTTGACGAGCTTTAATAGGGAATTAATATCATCAAACAGAACGAGTTATAGCAACCCTTGCAGGAGTCGTACAAAGATGTAGGGATAGGGCCTTTCTTTGCCTACCCCTGCCTCATGGGGGCAACCACGGGGGGTTTGCCCCTACAAGAATTACACAAAGGATTTAGGATGGCTATATTACAATTCACTTGCTTTCTAATATATTTTTCTACAAAAATACTGTGAGCAAAAAACAAAAATTTCCTTATTTAGTTGGTTCCCGATGGACTTCACACCAAAAAACTTGGGGGTGGCGACACTTTCAAGTCGTTAACCGAAAAAACGAAGGTAAATGGGTATTTGCAGAAATGGTGGCGGCTTGCGATCCAAATGTACGTTTTTGGCTGAACGCCGCACAGCTCAAAGACCGATCGCTCTGGCAAGCTGGATGGCAGTCTACGCAAGAATTAGAGGAATTAGAAACTGCAGACTAAAAGACAGGACTCTGGGGTAGAGTGAGGGGAACTTCCGCCGCCTGCTGGTATAGTTCCGATCCAAACCAATACGGAGTGAGACTTTGCAGGTTTTGAAAAATCTTTTACATAACTAGAAGTGCTGGAAACCCTTATGTGGCAGCGTTTTTGCTTAAGTAAGTCGGTGGGAAAAATCCTAAGTATGTAACAAAACATTAAGTACGGCGATCCGAACTCAATTTAATGCGTTTTGTAGGGTAGTGTACTTTTTTTCTCTACTAAAGCGATAATTTAAATTGACTAAGGTCGATCGTCCCATATTTCCAACGGCACAGGGCGCAACCTTCCCGCTACTTCTACACTCGGCCAATTCGGATCAAAAGTCAAATTTTCCAACGTTCCATCGCTGTGAATTACAAACGTATCCTCAATTTTTGCTCCCGACAAACTCGGATTCCAAGCCACAGCCATATTTTCTCCCAAAATATCTGAAGTAGCCGGAGTCGCCACAATTTCGCGCGCCAAATATCCGGTAGTTCCGCCTTGATGGTGTTCCGCAATTGCTTGAGGATATCCGTGCTCTTCATAAGCATTTTTAAGCGTATCATAAACCGCATTCAGCGTTACTCCAGGCCGACACAAATTTAGCGCGGCTGCTTCAATTTCTCTGACTTGTCGGTGCAACTCTGAATGCTTTTCCCCAAGAAAATCGAAACAGACAAATCTGGTTAAATTTGCATACAAACCCCATCCCCTAGCGCAAAATACTAACATTGCTTGTCGTCCAATTTGTTCGGCGGTTGCTGTGGCGTGGCGGTACAGTGGCAAACGCCTTTCTCCAGCAACTAATGTCAGGGCTGGATGCAAACCTCTCGCCCACAAAGCCTCTGCACCGGCTCCGGCTAGCTGATATTCTGTCCATGTTGGTTTCGCTGCGGAAAGTACCTCTGTCATCGCTTCGCTCGCTAAACGCCCGACTCGCCGATATCGCTCTAATTCGCTGGACATCATTGCCTGTTTGCGAGACTGTAAAGATTCAATTATTGGTGTTTCTTGGGAATTGGGCCGATCGCTCATGACGTTACCGCCACCAGTAATTTCTTTCACAAAAGCTTCGCGCTGTGCAACATCAGCCCAAGGATAGATGTACATTTGAAAGTTGGCTGGCAATTCTTCATCTTGCAAGCGTTGAGCTTCGATTTCATCGGTGAGAACCCAAGCTGTTTCAGCGGTGATTAAAAGTTCTGCCACTCCGGTTTCTGCGGTTAGCAATACTGTATGGGAACCGCCGGCTGTGGCCCAGGCAAACCAGTCCGTACCTCGCAAGCGAAGGGCGATCGCTTTTGTGTCGGTTAAGGCTTTGCGGATGAATTCGAGTTTGCTTTCAACTTCTGGGTTAAATGAGTTTATCATTAGCTTTATTGCATATAAATTGTATTTTTTGGGAGGGCGGGACGCCCACCCCACAATAATTGCATCAAACTTTACTTGAAAATTTAAATGGGTTTCAGCTTATATTGACAGATACGGCTTGCAATTCTTTAGCTTTTTCTTCGGGTAAAGCGTCGTTGGCAAACATTCCGGCGGCGAGTTCGGTTCCTGCGAGGTATTTTAGCCGATCGCTCGATCGATAGGGCGGATAAAATTGGGCGTGCAAATGCGCTTCTGGATGGGGTTTCCCGTCTGTGGGTCCTTGAAACCAAGCCATCAAATAAGGGAACGGGCGATGCCACAAACCGTCGTATTTGAGGGTGACTGTTTTTAAGGCCTTAGCGACTGATTGCCGCTGTTTTTCCGTCAAATCGATAAATGTAGCAGCGGGGGCGATCGGGGCAATCCACACTTCGTAAGGGTAGCGAGCACAAGCGGGGACAAAGGCGATCGCCTCTTCGTCTAAATAAATAATTCGCTGGTTGTCGGAAATCTCTTTTTGAATCAAATCTTGCAGCAAACCGCTACTGTTTTTTTGATAGTAAACCGATTGACATTCTAACATCCGTGCCGGCACGGGTGGCACGAAGGGATAAGCGTAAATTTGACCGTGGGGATGGTGCAAAGTTACTCCGACTTCGACGCCGCGATTTTCAAAGGGCAAGACGTATTCAATTTCAGGATTGCTACCGATAACTGAAGTGCGATCGGCCCATACTTCTAACAGCAATTCCAAGTGAGATAACTCCAAAGAACCGAGGGAAGCCAAGGGATCTTGAGTGAAAACAACGACTTCGCAAATGCCTTTGGCGGGCAAAGTTTCGACAATATTTACAGGTGCATTTTTTGCTTGCAAAGTCATCGAGGGAAAGCGATTGTCAAACACTGCTACATCGTAATCTCCCGGCGGCAATTCTGTCGGAAACTTAGGGTTAATTGTAGCTGCCAGCGGGTTGTATTCCGGCGGCGGCATGAAAGTTCTTCCCTGACGGTGGCTGGCGTATGCTACCCATTCACCCCGCAAAGGATGCCAGCGAAAGTGGGGGTTTGCCTCTACGGGTTCATTGCTGGGACTTACGGCCGCGATACCTTCTGGGATTGGGTAGCGGCTATAGAGTGTGAGTGGGCGGCCGTCTGGTTTTAGCAATTTTTGGGCGTACATTTTTTGTAGGGGCGGGCGATCGCGTTTAATATATGCTAGGAGTATAACTTCGTGCTTTGAGAATCCGCCCCTACCTAAAGTCGCAAATTATGTTGACAAGTTTAGTTTGCAGTACCAATGTCAGCCTACCGTCTGCTATTGTGGAACGGGCCGGAGAGCCAGGATCTGGATTCAATTTAAATGCGTAGCAGCTTACGATCGCAATTCCCAATTACCCACTATATTTATCGATCGACCATTCGATCGAGCTTTTCCTTAACCAACAAATCTAACAACGAGCGCAACACAAACAAGCCACCGAATCCCGAAACCGCAAAAGCTGCGATCGCCCCCGTTTGATATCCGCCCACTAGCAGCACTGCACCCGACAAAAACACAAAACCAGTCAGACAAGCGAAAATTAGAGTTTTCAGGGCTAAATTAATGCGTTTCAAGGCTCTTTCGCTCTCGATATTTCGGACTCTAATTTGCAGTTCGCCCTCTTCAATTCGCTGCTCCAAACGGTTGAGAAAAACTTGCGATTTGCTCGGCTGCCGTAACTTATATGTAATAAAACTTCGTGCTTGCCTTGCCAATTCTCCGATCGCAGTTCCCCGCCCCTTGCTCACCGCAATACTCTTGACAAAAGGCTGAGCAGATGCTATGAAATTGTAGTTAGGGTCGAGAGTTCTAGCTATGCCGTCGAGAGTCGTCACGGACTTGACAATAAACATCATTTCTGCAGGCAAGCGAAACGGTTGCTGCTCGAACATGATGTAAAGTTCGTTCTTAATTTCATTAAAAGCTTGAAAGTCGATCGGCTTATCAATAAACTTATCCAACAGAAAAGCAATTAACCTGCGTACTGGCATCATATCCGGCATCGGCTCAACCAAGCCGATCGAAATTAAAGTATTGAGTACCTCGTCAGTATCCTTTCTCATCACAGCAAAAAAAGTCTTGACCATTTGGTCTTTAGCCAGAGACTTCACCTCAGCCATCATCCCAAAATCGTAAAAAATCAAGCTACCATCTTCTGTCACCGCCAAATTTCCGGGATGCGGGTCAGCTTGAAAAAAGCCGTCAATTAACAACTGTTTTAAATAACAGCAAATTCCGAGTTGATTGAGCTTCACAATATCCACTCCTATCGCCTCTAAACTAATGCGGTCGTCCACCTTAATGCCGGGTGCGTATTCTAGAGTCAGCACTTTTTTAGTCGTGTATTGCCAGTAGACTTTCGGGACAATAACTTGAGGATATTCTCGAAAATTATGGCTAAAGCGATCGGAATTTTTACCTTCTTGCACGTAGTCAATTTCTTGATATAAAATCTTAAAAAACTCGTGATAAATAGATTCCAGGTCATATTTGCGCGTCCCAGGCAAATAGCGATCGCAAAAACGCATCACTTGGCGCACCGCCTTCACATCCAAATCAAATAAACTTTCCAAACCCGGACGCTGCACCTTTACAATCACATCTTCCCCGGTGTGCAGCCTTGCTTTGTGCACCTGTCCCAGACTCGCAGCAGCCAGAGGCGAGGGGTCAAAATCGCGGTACAAAGCATAAATATCCTTGCCTAACTCTGATTCTACAAGAGCGATCGCCTCTTCGGAACTAAACTGAGGAACCCGATCCTGTAACTGTTCGAGTTCCTTCACATACTCCAGCGGCAGCAAATCCGCACGAGTCGATAGAGACTGACCGATCTTAATAAAAGTCGGGCCTAAATTCAGCAAAGTATTGACCAACCAATGAGCGCGAATTCTTCTAGTATGAGGCGAATTATTTTGCAGCAGTGCGTCCCACCACAAAAAAAACATAAACTTTCCCGCCGCTGCAAAAATGTCTATTTGCCGTGCCAGTGGCGAATATTTAGAACGTTGCCAACGCAGGGTTTTAGGTGCAGCTTTTGTGAGCATAATATTGGCGATCGAATTCCATGCACCGTGACAATTTTTAGGGACAATCCAAGACGCAGAAACAGGCTTGTACAAAAAGACGGATTGCAGGCCTTTGAAACAGTTAAAAAACTCAGTTTCTTTGGTCTATACTGCGTAATATCATCTCCGACTATACAATTATAATTAAGTTCCTAGTAAGTAATGCAAGTCCTGATTAATTCATAAATATCGGACAGTCGCACTCACTACAAACACGCGCTAATTACGGGCCAATAACCAGACATAATATAAATTCTGGGGAAAATCAGCAATCGAGAACTGGCAATTTAGACGGCAACCAGACAAACAATTCAAAACAGAGGACTTGGTAGTGTTTACGACATTTCCCAATCTCCCTCTTCTGGCAAGTCTTCTAGTTTCGCCTGTTCGCGGCCCATTCCCAGCAGGTTCTCAACCGAACTATTCTTCTACATTACAGAGCTCCGCTGCAAATTGCGGCAGAGTCAAAGTAAAAGATGTGCGCCACAAATTGTCAGATTCTGAACTTTCTGTCGGACAGCTAGATACATCAATAGTACCATTCAAGTGCTGCACTAAACACTTTACCAGAGCCAGACCCAAACCCGTACCGGCGATAGCTTGGTCAGTAATGCCAGTGCCACGGCGGAACTTGTCAAAGATGTGGGGCAAATCAGCCGCAGAAATGCCGCGCCCGACATTAGAAATGCTCAGGACAATATAGCCGGCTGCCTCAGACGCCTCCAAAACTACCGCCGTTCCAGAAGCAGAGTATTTTCCAGCATTCGTCAGCAGCTCCAGCAGTACCCGATTGAGAATGTCCGGGTCGGTTTCCCAGCAAGGGGTCAACTTAGGCAAATCCACCTTAAGAGTCAATTGCTTATCCGCCCACTGTTTTTCAAAATCCCTAACTAAATCTTGAAATAAACGGTTGAGATCGATTTTGATTAGAGAAATCGGGACTTGTTGAGGCTCAAACTGCTTGAGGGCCAGCAAATCGTTAACCAGAGCAGTTTCCTTAGAACACTGCTGTTCTAGAATTTCGAGATACTTAGTCCGACTCGCTGACGGCAGTTCAGCTTGTTTGAGCATCAGAATCGCCAGTTTCATGATTGTTAAAGGGGTACGCAACTCGTGACTCAGAGTGCTGAGAAACTCGTCTTTAACCAGCTTCAATTTCCGCATTTGCTCTAGCTGATTGGCAGATTGTTCGTACAGTTTCCCCTGCACGTCGAGACTTTGCTGCAACTGAGAGGTTCTGTCTAAAACTACGGTTTGCAATTCCTTAAGCGTTTGAGTTTGGATAATCATCTTGCTCACTTGAGCGCTGACTGATTCGAGAACTTCTAATTCTTCCGGGTTCCAAGTGCGCGGCTTCGAGTGCTGCAAAACCAAGAAACCCAAAACTTTTTCCTGGCAGCTACCGCCCGTGAAGGGAACCAGCAGCAAGCCGCGAATGCCTTGGAGTTTCAAAATTTCTGTGGCTGCTTCTTGTTCTTGGCCGATTAATGCGCCTGCGTCAGCGAGGGCTAGGGGTTTAGGTGCGCTGTGGAATGCTTGGTGGCACAAATTAGATTCTGACAGCCAAAAAGCTGGAGAGTTAGTTGGTTTTGAGTTGGGGATATTGGATTTATAATTAGCAGTTTTATCCTTGTTTTTTGTTTTGGATGATGAGCTTTTTTTGCCGATCGCGGTTTGTGCTATTGGCTGTTTGTTTGGCTCTTTTTTTACAACTGATTCACAAACTAATTCGACTTTCGCTTTGGGAGTTTTATTGGGGGAGCGAGTTGTAAATAGAGGATCTGTATATTTCAATAGCAGGATTTGGCCTATATCTACTTCCAGAATATCGACGGTATTTTCAATAACTTGCTGCAATATTCGATCGACTTCTGAATTTGTGTGGATCGAGGCAGCAACTGACCTGAGTAGATTTTTGTATTTAGCTTGTCGCTGTAACTGTTCGTTTAAGCTGGCAATTTCTTGAGTTTTTTGAAGGTGAGAAATCGCGCTGCCGATCGCGTCTGATGCTGCTTCAAGGCGCTGCCGATCGGCTACCGACCACTCGTGAGGTTGCGACTTACCAACAATCATCATGCCATTTACAGCCCCTCCAAATCGCGCAGGCCCTGCCAAAATTGCCCGAAAAGGCAGCGGTGTCACAGGGGAATTGAGCGACGAAGCTGCCGGAATATCAAGAGAGTCAGATATCGCCACTATCTCGCCGTCTGCTAGCACGTTTGCCCAAGCGGGGTGTTCGAGTGATCTGCTAGGCGGTTTTAATCCTGTAGTTTGGGGGTGTTCTGGTGTTTCAGTGGAATCCGCAACACCGACAACAGAGGGGAAATCGCTGCTATTTTGCCAGTAAGCATTCGGATGTACTACTTTTTTGTCAACCACAGCAGTAACCATACAGAAATCTGCCCCCCATGCAACCCCCAAAGTATTGGCTATTTGCATCAGCAGGATTTCTCGATCAAAGCTGGTCGCGAGAATTTGGAAAATTTGTGGCCCGATAAGGGCAGGATCGACCTGGAACTGCATAAGACGATCCAGAAATTTTGGGACTGAGACTGGTTCTGCGATTTGGGGTAAATGCAAAGTGCAAGACTCTGACGGCGATCGGTCGATCAAAGTAAAGTCTTGATTTCCCTGGCGATCGATCATGGCAACCAAGCCTTTATTCTAAGATGTTTGAGCCGGGTCCCGCTGCCAATCTAGAACCTATCCATAACTGTCGGCTTGACCGTTATGAGCCTGCTTTCTGTGTTTGTGCAGCCGGTCGGCGGGTCGCTCGATATGTAAAAATATACCCAGATCAGACCGAGTTCTATTTTCCTGTTTTTTAGCCTTGGATCTGTAAGGGATGAACTTTACCATCCTTTACCGAATGATTATCAATCGCATTCCCGCTAATTTTGACGGTTATTAGTAGTATGAAGCTTTTCTAGAGACCGCTTAGTGACACCCCTCTTCTTACTGTGTGATGTTTCCTATTTAAGTTTGTGATCCTAACAAATTTTTATTGTGATACAAATCCGCCGATCGAGTAACGCCGATAGCAAAAATTCAAAATCCCCAAATTATCACTCATAACATAGCTAAGAGTTTTCGAGTTTTTGCTCAAAAACTCATTTTTCACAACACCTAGAGCAGCGCGGCGAACTCTAGGGTTAAATTTATCAGACTTACCTGCTTACTTATTTTGTGCTTCCTGTTGGGCTTTATCGCTATTTTGGCGGTAAAGTGCCGTCCGGTTCTGAGCCGTTGTGTAGCGGGGATGCTTGGAAGGCACGGCGGCCATCAAATCGGAAGCTTGCTGCCACTTAGCAGCTACGACTAACCAATCCTGGCGAGATTGAGCGGTTTTGCCCTGGGTGGCTGCTTGTTCGGCTACTCGCACTGCTTTGGCAAAAGAGTCAACTGCAGAATTAACAGTCTCTTTAGAAATTTTCAAAGCAGGTTTTGCCTCCGAGGAAGGGGCACTGGCAACTGCTTGGGAACTGGCTTGTGTGCTGTTTGGCACTTGGGAATTAAGTCCTTTGTGGATGGCGGCCACTGCTGCAAGCAACAGCACGGTCAAGCTGATGCCGCCGACGATACCGCGCTGAAATTGCCGCGGTTGCTGCATCGATCGAGGTATAGCCATTCTCGGCAAAGCCCGCTTGCCGGAGAAAGCTTGGCGTTCGTGATGGGCGGTGGCTAAACGCTTGAACAAATTCGGCTTTCGGAGTTTAATTTCTTGAGACCACAACAGTTGATTATCCGGATCGCGACTAATTTCTTCCAGCCACAGCAGTTGGTGTTCTCGAACAAGCCGGCTGTTGATGTTAACTCGGCGAATATTGCGGGGCGAAATGCGTTCCAAAATGTCTCGGACTCGATCGACCAAACTAGACTCTTCGAGGAGTTGGGGGGTTGCAGCTTCGCACAGCAGTTGCAGCACCCCGTCTGCAAACACAGCTCGGGCCCTGACCCCTATCTGTGCCAGTTCGTCATTAAGGATTTGAATAATCGATGCAACCGAGCCCTCGCGAGCTTGTCGAGCAATGTCATCTATTGGATTTGCCATAAAACTATCTTGACGCTTAGCAATCTGTTAATTGTTAACCCAAAGTCTCGGATCTAATTTTTACTCATACAGGTTATCACTGACACTGCCAGGTTAAAATAAACAGATGCAAATCTTGCATACCGATCCACTTAAAATTATCACCACAGCATCGAGCGAGGCTAACAGGAAATAAACTATGGGTAAAGTAATTAGCGGTCAAATTTTTGTTGTAGACGACAACATCGATACAGATCAAATTATCCCTGCCGAATACCTGACCCTGGTTCCCTCGAAGCCGGATGAGTACGAGAAACTAGGCAGTTACGCGATGATTGGGTTGCCCGATCGCTACGGTAAGTTTATCGAATCCGGTGAACAGAAAACCCGGTATCCGATTATAATAGCGGGCGAAAATTTTGGCTGCGGTTCTTCGCGGGAGCACGCTCCGATCGCTCTGGGGGCCGCCGGCGTCACAGCAGTGGTGGCTTTGTCTTACGCACGCATTTTCTTTCGCAATTGCTCGGCTACTGGCGAATTGTACCCGATCGAATCAGTCGAGCGGCTCTGCGACTTGTTTGTAACGGGGCAAGAAGTGACGATCGATTTTACAGCAGAGGTAATTGTCAACCACACTCTCGATCGAACTTTCTCGCTCAAACCTTTAGGAGAAGTAGGCCCGGTAATAGATGCCGGAGGGTTGTTTGACTACGCGCGCCAAACGGGGATGATTGCTGCTCGCTCTTAACAGTTAAACCCCCTGCAATGTAGGGTGCACGCCCGGGCGCACCTTACGAGTATCTCCCTGCTCAAACCCATGCAATGTAGGGTGGGTGCCAATTTTATCAAATCGAGTCAATAAAATTTAACAAAATACGTTGGTGAGCAATCCCAAAAGGTCGCACATCTCCTGACTGCTCAGAAAAGCATTTGCCGGCCCGAATCTGATCGGGTGTCAACAACTTCATATCCCAACCTTCAAGCAAAACTAAATCCTTGACATCCGCACTAAGTTGTCCGTGGAAAACGTGGCGAACCACATCTTTTTCGACATCGGAACAGAAAAAAGAAATACTTGGAGGAGCATAGCCAATTTCCTCTGATAATTCCCGCACTAGAGCAACTTCCGGCGTTTCCCCCGGTTCCAAGTGTCCGCCAAACAAAGCCCACTGTCCGGGATACCTGATGTGAGGAATATCGTCTCGCAACTGACAGAGAAACTTGCCGTCTTGGTACAAAATCGCGATCGCAACGTGAAGTTTAGTCATAAAAAAGTTCGGTCACAAGCAATGTATGGGATTTGACGGATTTAACCGCTGGATATTGAGTATAGAAGGAAAAGGAAAGAAGTTATCGAGGAAAAAGAGGAGAATGTGGTGTAGTCGGGGCAGGTTTACCCTAATCTGTAATATAAACAAAAGAGCCGATAAACCCGCCCCGACTGCGATATTATCGTCTATAAAAATTCACCACAAATAAACATACCCACCTCGCTTGGGCGCAAGTACAAAATTTTGATTTTTATGAAATGGACGTACTTAATCCTTGAAACAAATTAGCATATTGGTATTTTTATTTATTTGCCGCTGGAGTGCGCTTTAATTGTTCCATTTCCTCAACATAAACTTCACCTAAATCCTTTCCGGCCAATTCCTTCAGAGTAATACTCTTGTAGCGGACTTCTCCCTTCAGCAAGACTTCATCGCCAAGCTGGGGCAAAACTTGGTTAGTTAAAACCCAAATCGTACCCGTACCGTCTTGAAGTTGATAAGCCGCATTCCCCACAAACGGAGCGCGATTTTCTACCTTCCCCCGAAGATAAACTTCAGCATCCACTTGCCGCTTTTGTTGAACGTCGCCAATGCTAGCCACATTAAAGCCAAGATTAAGTTGAGACATGGGTAAATTGCCGCAACTGAAAAAACCGCTGGCGAGGATTAGCGATAAAGAGCTGGTACAGAATCTTTGAACCCAAACTTGCTTAATTGCAGTAGTCATTGGTCAACTGATTTGAGATTTGAGATACGACTTACTTTAACAGAATCCCAAGAATCGATCGCAAGTAAGAAATTTCTCTAGTGTAGTCCTTGACGGGGATTAAGCTAAAATCTAAAATCGTCAGCCCCTAACCCAGAGTCTACAATGGATGCCAAAACTGCTCAAATACTAGATGGCAAAGCTTTAGCGACAAAGATTCAAACCGAGCTGAGCGATCGAGTCCGCGCCTTACAACCTCAAAAGGGGCGTCCTCCCGGACTTGCGGTGCTGATGGTGGGCGACAACCCAGCTAGCGCAGCCTATGTTCGCAATAAAGAGCGAGCCTGCGCTAAAGTTGGCATAGCTTCCTTCGGCAAGCATTACCCCGCAAATGCTACTCAAGCCGAACTAGAACTTGCAATTCGTGCACTCAACGAGGACGATCGAGTAGATGGCATTTTAGTTCAATTACCGCTACCAGAACACTTAGATGCAATTTCCCTGCTGTATCAAATTGCTCCCCATAAAGATGCTGACGGACTTCACCCTGTAAATTTAGGCCGTCTCGTGCGTGGGGAGGAAGGTTTGCGGAGTTGTACTCCCGCCGGAGTGATGCGGTTATTGCAAGAATACCAGATTGATTTGAAAGGAAAAAACGCCGTTGTTTTGGGCCGCAGTATTTTGGTAGGTAAACCGATGGCGCTGATGCTATTAGAAGCCGATTGTACTGTTACTGTAGCTCATTCGCGATCGCAAAACCTAGAATCGATTACCAATCAAGCCGATATTTTAATAGCCGCAGTCGGCCGCACAGAAATGATTACAGCTAATATGGTCAAACCTGGATCAGTAGTAATTGATGTCGGTATTAACCGCGTTGTCAATTCAGACGGTACGAGTCGTTTGGCCGGAGATGTTGATTTTAATGCTGTTAAAACAGTAGCCGAATTTATCACGCCGGTGCCGGGAGGAATCGGGCCGATGACTGTTGCTATGCTTTTGGAAAATACCGTTTCGAGTTATATGGAATACGGTTCTAATTGAATTGGGGCCAACTTGTAAGCCAGTATTGGCTCAAGTAGGGTTAGTAATCTACCAACACACAAAGATTTTAGCTATGGCTTTAAAACCCGATCCATCAGAGACATTGCGCTTAATTGGCGACAACACCTCGGAATTCATTCAACTTTCTCCTGAAGCTCTAACCAACTTCTCTTTAGGAGCTTGGGCGCTCGATGGCGACGATACAGTAGATGGCTCAGAGGCTAGCGAGTTAATCCTGGGAAATGAAGGAGAAGATGTTCTCAGAGGTTTTGTAGGCAACGATTCAGTATTTGGGGGAAAAGGAAAAGATGGCCTGTATGGACATGAGGGGAATGACTGCCTCAGTGGTGGTCTAGATGCTGATTTGATTTATGGAAGAGCAGGCGATGATATTTTATTTGGGGGTAGAGGCAATGATCTGTTAGACGGTCAAGAGGGGAATAACACTCTGGTTGGCGGCTTGGGCAGAGACTACTTAATTTGTGGCAGGGGCAATAATTTATGCGTTCTGGGAATAGATCCTGCTACGACAGATATCAATTCTAGTGATGCGATAACAAATTTTGATCCTGATGTTGATCGCATTGGATTAGCGAGTGGCTTAACGGTGAATGATATAGTGTTGGAGCGGGTAGACAATGTGACATTCAAATATAGGCTCGATGTGTCGCAAGCGTTACAATTATTGGTTCCTCCAGTTTTTCTCAGCGAAATTAGCGGAGTTGTTTCAGGAACTGTAATCAGAGTCAGGAATTCTAACGCGATTTTAGGTTTTGTAGACAATGTAACGCCTAATGAACTACAAACCAGGATTGTTTCCGTTCAGAGTTTCTAAATTCAGGACAATCAGTGGTGACCTGACAAACTTATCATATTGTTAGCCACAAATTAACTCCTGATATTTACATAACTTACGCAGAAATGCTAGTAGTAGGGTGGGTATTTCGCACCTTACTACTATGGGTAGTGTAAAAATTGACTATGCAGCGTAAGTCTTGTAAAATTATTTACTCTTTGAGTCAGCGTAGGCGGACGAAAGTTGGTGTAGTAGCGATTTCAGTCTCGGATCGAAATCACTAATCACTAAGATTTAGCGTGAGGAATTCAAGATAGCACCAACGCGACTTCGGCGTTGTCAATCCAGACGCTACGAGTCGTTTGGCCCCAGATGTTGATTTTAATGCTGTTAAAACAGTAGCCGAATTTATCACCCCGCTGCCGGGAGGAATCGGGCCGGTGACTGTTGATATGCTTTTGGAAAATACCGTTTCGAGTTATATTGAATACGGTTCTAATTGAATTATGACCAACTTGTGAGCCAGTATTGGCTCAAGTAGGGTTAGTAATCTACCAAAACACAAAGATTTTAACTATGGCTTTAAAACCCGATCCATCAGGGACATTGCGCTTAATTGGCGACAACACCTCGGAATTGATTCAACTTTTTCCTGGAGATTTAGCCAACTTCCCTTTAGGAGCTTGGGCGCTCGATGGGGATGATACAGTAAATGGCTCAGGGGCTAGCGAGTTAATCCTGGGAAATGAAGGGGAAGATATTCTCATAGGTTTTGCAGGCAATGATTCAGTATTTGGGGGAAAAGGAAAAGATGCACTGTATGGACAGGAGGGGAATAACTCCCTCAGTGGTGGTCTAGATGCTGATTTTCTTCTTGGAGAGGCTGGCGATGATATTTTATTTGGGGGTAGAGGCAACGATGCTTTAGACGGCGGAGAGGGGAATAACACTCTGGTTGGTGGCTTGGGCAGAGACTTCTTAAGTTGTGGTTTTGGCAATAATTTATGCGTTCTGGAAATAGATCCTGCCAATACAGATATCAATTCTAGTGATATAATCGAAAGTTTTGATCCTGATATTGATCGCATTGGATTAGCGAGTGACTTAACGGTTAATGATATAGTGTTGGAGCCAGTACAGAATGTGGCATTAACATATACGTTCGATCTGCCGCAAGCTTTACAACCATTACTCCCTCCAGGTCCGGCCGACGCAAGTGGATCTGCTTCAGCAACTCAACCCAGAGGCGGAATTACCGGAGTTTATTCAGGAACTCTAATCAGAGTAAGAAATTCTAACACGATTTTAGGTTTTGTAGACAATGTAACGCCTAATGAACTACAAAGCAGGATTGTTTCCGTTCAGGGTTTCTAAATTCAGGACAATCACTGCGGGACTGACAAACTTACAGCGTATTCCATGAATATAGGGTATCGGCTCAATAAATAGGGGGAGCAATTATTCTAGTTGCTAAGACAAGCCCAAGGGATGAAGAGAAGATTTTTCGCTAATAACAGTAGAGAGGGAATGATTCCAAGTTGAGAAATTCGTATTCACTCAATAATTCGGGGCGGACTGCCCACTCAGGAACTATTTTGCGTCATTTGATGTGCATCGTTGAAGATCGATTTACCCCGGATTATTGAGCGGATACCACTTATCAACCTGAACTCCAATTTTTTATAAAGTCTGCAAGTTATTGGGCGGCTTATGCTGTAACCATTTCGGGTTTGATATCAGGTGATGGTGGCTCAAAATACAACACCAGGATTTGCTCTGGATGCAGCCCGACAGATTCATAAGTGCGTCCGTTGCGATCGCTAAATTCCACCTCAAACGCTGCACCATCAGCCAACAATTCAAGCAGTGTCCCAACTTGTCCGCGCCACAGGTTGTATTCAGGAAGGTCAACTGTCAATGCAACGACATCTAGTAATTTAATTGTATTCTTTGCCACTTTATTACCTCCAGGCACTACAGAGGATAGCAGCTTGTTAATCAGCGCTATCATAGGGCTTACGCCAGTCTCTAATCTGTAGGGTGCGTCGCTGTAAGATTTTTAATGGAACTTGTAGATTGTAGATGGCGACGCACCTTACCCTATTAGAAACCGAATAAGGAATTTGGAAGGATATCACGATTTTTTACGTATTCTCTCAAAAATAGCAGCCTACATTCTCCCATAAAAAGTCAATATTTAGCTGTATCCATCTGCTTTTATTTGCGTGCATCTGGGGTTAAATATTCCAAATCTGCCAGCAGTGACAGATTCAGACAATTTAAGACACTGGATTTGATCGGACGCTTTTCATCCCAAAATACCATCGATGAATAAAAGTTAATTGCTGACGATGAATTTAAAATCTCAAAAGTTTGACGTGCAACTCTCTCGCTATCAAAGCTGAGAAAGTAAACAGTATCATCAAAAATCGCAGGTTTATTAGATATTTCACATATCAACCTAAAATCCAATTTTTTATAAAGTCCGCAAATTGCTATCTTCCAAAATTTGAAGCTATAATCGCCAACCCCAAAAATAGAAAAGCGAGGATTGTGCTGATAAATTTTGCTTTTGCGATTGTCTAGATATTGTCCCCACTCCTGCAGATAGCGCCAAGTTTTAGGAGCTATCTGGCTGATAGGTTCGGTTGACTCGCCAATAAATTTTTGAGTTACTAAAATATAGCGGTTTGTGCGATTAATGCGATTTTGAGCAACATCCGATCCTTTAAGTAGCGGAAATAGATAAGTTTCCTCAAGCTCGACAGCTTCCCCAAATCCATTAACAAACAAATTATCAATTTTACGAAACTCCATCACATTCGAGCAGTCATGTTTGACGCCAGATCGCCATTTCGTTCCTGACTTTACAGCATATAAATTACTCAATTTATTGAAAGAATCTATATCTTTAACCAGGAGATTGTGGTGATATCCGATTCGATGACCGTCAGAACTTTCTAAACTGCTAAATACATCGCAGAAGTAGTTTTGTGAGCTTGAGTCAAACTTGCAGTATAACAAACAGGCATCCACATTTGCACCAAAATACTTTTTAGCATCTATTGTGTAAGTTGCACAGCTAGCGAGATTAAGTTTTTTTGAATGAATGTAACTCAATAACTTTCTGGCAACGGAAGTCTTGCAAAGCATTGCCAGAGTGGCGTCACGATGTTGCAAGCATTGTATCGCATGGATCAGCATCCATTCTGAGATATCGAAGTTACTTTTACCTGTTAGTGCATCTAAGCCAGTGTGCTTTTGAAAATTACTTTTTTTCGGCAAGTTTTCACTGCCAATAGTTCCTTGTTGTGAGTTTGTTACCCAAGGAAAGTTGCCAAGTACCAGCACCCTATGATTAAATTGGTTGATTAATGATGTCCAGTCAAACTCAAAAAAATCTCCGTGCTTAACCTCACATCTTTCATCCTGTAACAATTCATGCTTAGCTCTTAATTCTATTAAATAATTTTGATTGATTTCAACCCCAATAATCTTCCTGGCGGATGGAAACGAATTTGCAGCAGCTTTAATGAAATTACCTATCCCGCAAGTTGGCTCAATGATGACTTTGGGGTTAACATCAAGTTCTATCAATTTCCGACACACCATCTCTGCTAATGCCAGCGGTGTCTGAAAATCCCCATATTCTAGTTTGGTTTTGCGATCATTAGAACTCATCGGTTAGACTTATAAACTGCGCTCACACCTTCCTGTTGTCCAGCACGCTCAATGACTCTTCCATACTGAAGTCGCCACTGCAACGCATTAGAAATGGTCAAAAACCCTTGCAATGGTGGATTTCTCAGTATTTCGTCGGCAATGTTACCTGCTTCCATTTCGTCAACAGGTAGATTTTTGTCAAACATGAAAGCAAGCAAATCATCTTTATTGCCTTCGTTGTCTAAAATATTGCGAATTCCACGGGTCATTTGAAAATCTGCTGTTCTTTCGGCACTCACGTAAATTGTATGCAAAATATTCAGGGTTGCAGTTCGTATCGTACTGTTGTCTGTCTTTTCGTAAACAAAGATAATCAGTGAATACCCCAGCCCAAAAATCTTTTGCCTTGCAGATTTGAAAGCACATGACGACTGCGGTTGCCTAATGCTGGTTACCTTCACGTCAACAAATATTCCTGGGAAATCGATACCGCTTGCTGAATTGCCATCTATAAATTCATACTTTTGCTTGAGATAGAGTCTGAACTTTTGCTCTAAATATGTCCCAACAGCCTTTCCGTCTGTGATGCCGTAAAGCAGAGGTTCTGGGTGTTGAGACTCGGCTGCTGAAAATATGGCCGCCTCAGAACAAAGAATTTCTACGGTCAGAGTCGTCATAGGGAGTTTGCGTGTATCTGCGGTTAAAAAATCCAAATTAGCCAAAAAACAGAGGGCGGGTTTTGCATAAAACTCAACTTTAAAAGTCCAATTTTACGATCTAAACCCGCCCTCGCAAAACTCACTTAATAAGCGTCTTGCAATTCGTAGAAATCAGGGGAAATGTAATCTTTCCGCAGCGGCCAGCCTACCCAATCTTCGTTCATCAAAATCCGTTTCAGATTCGGATGTCCTTCGTAGACGATGCCGTACATATCGTAGGATTCCCGCTCTTGAAAGTCGGCCGCTTTCCAAATCCAGTAGACTGATGGTACTCTCGGATCTTCGCGGGGAATAAATACTTTGACGCGCACTTCTTCAGGCTTGGAAGCATTATCTGTCAGTTTAGCCAAGTGGTAGACGCTGACTAAATCTTCTCCCGGCCCTTGGTCGTAGGCGCACTGGCACTGCATATAATTAAACCCGTAGGCATACAGTGCTGTTGACATCGGAATTAAGAAGTCTCGATCGACCTTTAATATCTCCACGCCCAAATTATCGGCCGCTAAAGCTTCGTGTTCAAAGCCATTTTGAGTCAACCACTGGGAAACCTTCCCGGCTTCAACAATTGAGGTTTCTGTCTCAGCCACGGTTTACCTCCTGTTTTTGTCCTGCAAGCAAAGCCGGCGGTACTGGCATTCCCATTGCTTCGGTCAATTCTTTCGGTGGCGCCATCCGGCCGGGAACTGACAAGTATTTGCCATCTAAAATGTCGTCTACTACTTTCATCTTGTGGGGTCTGGTGTAGTAGCGGTGGGTTGGCAGCAAATTGGCCCGTTCTTGCATGGAATCGTTGGCGATTTTTTTCCGCAGTTTGATAATTGCGTCAATAATCGCTTCTGGGCGGGGGGGACAGCCGGGGATGTACACGTCTACGGGAATCAGTTTGTCAACGCCTCTGACTGCTGTGGTGGAGTCTACGCTGAACATTCCCCCGGTGATGGTGCAAGCACCCATCGCGATCACGTATTTGGGTTCCGGCATTTGTTCGTACAGCCGCACCAAGATGGGGGCGTACTTCATCGTAATTGTGCCGGCGGTGATGATCAGGTCGGCTTGTCGCGGACTCGATCGCGGTACTAAGCCGAATCTGTCGAAGTCAAAGCGCGATCCGATCAAAGCTGCAAATTCGATGAAGCAGCAAGCGGTACCGTAAAGAAGCGGCCACAGGCTCGAAAGTCTCGCCCAATTGTAGAGGTCATCCACTGTTGTCAGGATGACGTTCTCTGATAATTCGGATGTGACTTGCGGGCGCTCTGCGGGGTTGACAATTAGAGGTTTTTGTGATTTGTCAGAACTTAAGACCATTCCAAGGCTCCTTTGCGCCATGCATAGACAAGAGCAATAACGAGGATCGTGATAAAAAACAAGGCTTCGATGAAAGCCAAGAGTCCTAGCTGGTTGAAAGCAACCGCCCAAGGATAGAGGAAGACGGTCTCTACGTCGAAGATGACGAAGACCAGGGCGAACATATAATATCTGATGTTGAACTGAATCCAGGCTCCGCCGATCGGCTCGACGCCGGATTCGTAGGTAGTGCGTCGGTCGTAGGGACGACTTTTGGGCCGCAGTACCTTAGACGCCGTGAGGGCGAGGATAGGGACTAGGCTGGAAATTAACAGGAAGCCTAAGAAATACTCGTAGCCGCTGAGTGCAAACACGGTGAATAATTACTGCCTAGGTGAAAGGGTTCTGTAACTTGTCTTTACATTATATAGATTGTGGGTAGCTAAAATTACGAGTTGGTTGAGATTAATCCTCCATCTTCTGCAATAATTTTTAATGTATATTTTAAGATTAGCTTACCTACTCTTTTGGAGCTATGAGCGATCGAGCTACTGAAACCAAAACCCTCGATCGGCACGAGTGCCGCGCCTGCGGCTACGTCTATGAGCCGAAAAAGGGGAATCCTAAAATTGACATTGCCCCGGGCACGGCTTTTGAAGATTTGCCCCAAACTTGGGTCTGTCCCGTTTGCGGGGCGCGCAAATCGATGTTTCAAAATCTCGGTCAGATGGAAGGGGTATCGGGATTTAAGGCAAATCAGCGCTACGGTGTCGGTGTCAACGGCATGACCGAAGGTCAGAAAAGTTTGCTGATTTTTGGCGGCTTGGTCGTTGGTTTCTTGTTGTTACTTAGTATGTATGGTTTGCAGTAAAACGATTGTGAGATTTTGGCAACGAATTGTAATGTTATTGGCCGCTGCGCTCATCTGTACGAGTTGCAGCACCATCGGTTCTGTGAGTTACAACCCCTGGCAAGTGATTTCCTTGCCAACGGAAGCTAATTTGCAGGATATTGCCTTTACGGGCAATCCTCAGCACGGCTGGGTTGTGGGTTCTGAGGCGACTCTGCTCGAAACCCTTGACGGTGGCACTAGCTGGAAGCCTATAGCACTGGATATCGATGATCCTAGGTCGCGTTTTGCGTCGGTAAGTTTTTCGGGTTCCGAAGGCTGGATTGTCGGCCAGCCTTCAGTTTTGCTCCACACGAACGATGAGGGCAAGTCTTGGACGCGCATTGCTTTGAGCAGTCAGTTGCCCGGTTCTCCGAGTACGATCGCGGCTTTGGGTCCGAATTCCGCCGAGATGACGACCGATGTCGGGGCGATTTACCGGACTTCTGACGGCGGCAAAAATTGGAAAGCTGTCGTGCAGGATTCTTTTGGGGTAGTTCGCAATATCAACCGTTCTGAAGACGGGCAGTATGTTGCGGTTTCCTCGAAGGGCAATTTCTACTCGGTGTGGAAACCCGGACAAGAAGCTTGGGAACCTCACAACCGCAATAGTTCTCGCCGCCTGCAAAATATGGGCTTTACCAAGGACGGGCGTTTGTGGATGCTCGCCCGCGGCGGTCAGATTCAGTTTAGCGACCCGTCCAATCCTGAAGGTTGGGGAAAACCGTTTTTTCCAGATCGCAAGGCGAGTTGGGGTTTGCTGGACATGGCTTACCGGACTGATAATGAAGTTTGGGTAGCCGGCGGCGGCGGCAATTTGCTGTGCAGTTTGGACGGCGGGAAAACTTGGCTAAAAGACCGCGAAGTTGAAGATGTTCCGGCTAATTTTTACAGGATTGTCTTTATGGGCCCCGATCGCGGATTTGTGATCGGTGCGAGCGGTACTCTACTTAAATATCAAGGTTCAGCGCAAGCGGCTTGATAGTAGAATAGTAATAGAGATTGTCTGTCAATTTGTTGTTGAAAGGAGGATTCTAAATGGCTGGTACAACTGGAGAACGTCCGTTTGGGGACATTATTACAAGTATCCGTTATTGGGTAATTCACAGCATCACCATTCCGGCTTTGTTTATTGCTGGATGGCTGTTTGTGCAAACGGGTTTGGCTTACGATGCTTTCGGCACTCCTCGCCCTAACCAGTATTTCACACCGCAGCGGGAAGAAGTGCCGATTATCTCGGATCGCTTTGAAGCTAAGAAACAAGTAGATCAGTTCATTGCCAAGTAATTTAACAAGGATTTGGAAAAATGACGAGCAGAACCCCAAATAATGAGCCAATTTCGTATCCGATTTTTACGGTGCGCTGGTTGGCAGTTCATACTTTAGGTGTCCCAACAATTTTCTTTTTGGGCGCGATCGCAGCAATGCAATTTATTCAACGATAGGAGTTTACAATGCCTGAGCGCGTTCCTAATCCCAACGAGCAGCCTGTTGAGTTAAACCGGACTTCTTTGTATTTGGGTTTGTTGCTGATTTTTGTTTTGGGTATTTTGTTTTCCAGTTATTTCTTTAATTAACTGGTGTCTGAGTTGGCTTTCGATAGTTCCATCGAATTTGTTTAGCTGTAAATTAGTGAGGTGATGGCTATGTTTAGTGAAAGTGGAAGAATTCCTTTGTGGCTGGTAGCTACTGTCGCTGGTCTCGGTGTTCTGAGCATTGTGAGTCTTTTCTTCTACGGTGCTTATGCCGGTTTGGGTTCTTCGATGTAAGGAGAATCAAGCTGATTTTTGGCTTTTAACCCCCCTTGAAAAAGGGGGGTTTTAATTATGCGAATTGTGTGAGTAAATCGGGGATAACTGTTATAGATAGTGTGGATTTTTTGGCCAGTTTATGAGAATTAAATCATCTGGTGAGAGGGGGATTTTTGGTAGTTGGGTGGAGATTTGCTCAAGAAACTCCTCGCCTTGGGGGTTCACCAATAACCCCAAAATCGATCACCACTAGCCGACGATCGCCTTAAGAGTGTGGGCAGATCGTGAAATTAGCCAAAAGTTGCGAGTAGAATGGTGCAAGAGCCGATCGCTCGATCGTAGTGCACAGCGAAATATGACCCCACCGCCGCCGCCCCGCAAACCTCAAACCGTCTTGGGTGCAATTACCCAAGCAGTCCAGACTATTGCCAAGGTTAATTTTAACCAGCTAGCGCTGAAACCAAACGCCAAAGTACCCGAATTGTGGGTACAGGATGCGGGTGCAGCTAAAGCTGAGGTTTATCCGCTGTTGGGCGATCGATATTTGTTAGGTCGATCGTCCAAATCTTCAGATATCGTGGTTCGCAACCCCGTTGTCAGTCACGTGCACTTATCCCTGTCACGCGATACTCGGCGGCGGACTCCTTTTGTCATCAAAGATGAAGACTCCACCAACGGCATTTACAGCGGGAAAAGGCGAATTAAAAGTATGTCCCTGCGTCACGGAGACGTATTCACTTTAGGGCCGCCGGAACTAGCCGCCGCTGTCAGAATTCAGTACGTATATCCGCCGCCTTGGTATTTGGAACTGGTGCGTTATAGCTTTTACGGCGTTAGCGGAATCACTGCTTTGATTGCCGCGTTGGTAGGGATGGAATCCACAAAGTTTCAAGTGCGGCCTCTGCCGAGAAGTATCAATGGCCCCGTGATTGTTTACGCGCGCGACGGGCAAACTCCCCTGCGTCCTCCTCAGAATAACGCTCACTTAGAATTAAAAAAATTGCAGGATTTTTCGCCTTATTTATCCAAGGCGGTACTTGCTTCGGAAGATAGCCGCTACAATTGGCATTTGGGAGTCGATCCGCTGGGGGTTTTGCGGGCGCTTTTGACCAATGTTCGCGGGGGAGGAATTCGCGAAGGTGGCAGCACTGTGACGCAGCAGTTAGCGAGGAGTTTGTTTCGAGATTATGTGGGAACTCAAGATTCGGCAGGACGCAAGTTGCGGGAAGCCGTAGTTGCTTTTAAACTGGAGACTTATTACAGCAAAGATGAGCTGTTGCTGACTTATTTAAATCGGGTGTTTTTAGGAATAGACCTTTACGGTTTTGAGGATGCGTCTCGGTTTTATTTTGGGAAGTCGGCGAAGGATTTAACTTTGTCAGAGGCGGCAACTTTGGCGGGCATTTTGCCTGCGCCAAACAGTTTTAATCCGATTCAAAATTATCAATTGGCGGTGCAGTACCGCGATCGGGTAATCGAACGGATGCGGGCACTGGGGACGGTTTCTCAGGAAGAAGCCGATCGCGCGAGGCGATCGCGAATTGAGATCAATCCTAAAGCCCGCCAATACCTGCAAAGTACGATCGCTCCTTATTTCTACAATTATGTATTTGACGAATTGGAGTTTTTGCTCGGGGAGCAGTTAGCAAGAGAAGGCAATTTTATTGTAGAAACAGGTTTGAACCCCGGCCTGCAAAAGTTGGCGGAAAGTTCCCTCAGAAATGCTGTTGAAAACGCGGGAGCCAGTGCAGGTTTTTCTCAAGGAGCCGTGGTGACTCTCAATAGTACAACCGGGGAAGTCTTAGCTTTAGTTGGGGGCGTAGATTATTTGAAAAGTCAGTTTAATCGGGCTACCCAAGCTTTGAGACAGCCCGGTTCTACATTTAAGATTTTCACCTATGCAGCCGCCCTGGAACAGGGAATCTCACCCGATAAAACTTATTCTTGCGCCCCCCTTTCCTGGGGCGGACAAAGTTACAGCGCCTGCGAAAGAACCAGCGGCAGTGCGGATATGTATCGCGGCTTGGCGTTGTCGGAAAATGCAATTGCTTTGAGAATAGCACAACAAGATGTCGGCTTAGAAAATGTAGTGCAAATGGCTAGACGTTTGGGGATTACTTCTGAACTGCGTTCTAACCCGGGTTTAGTATTAGGAGAAAGTGAAGTTAATGTGTTGCAATTAACGGGGGCTTTCGGTGTTTTGGCCAATCGGGGCTTGGGAAATCGCCCCCATGTAATTAAGCGAATTATTGACAGCAGCGATTGCAAAGATAGAAATAATTTTAACAGTTGCCGGGTGATTTATGACTATCAAAAAGATGGCATTGCCAATCGGCAGTTAGTTTCGGAAGCCGTAGCGGATACGATGACTGATATGCTGCAAGGTGTTGTGCGCGGAGGTACGGGCAGCAGTGCTGCTTTGGGGTTGGGAGAAGCTGGAAAAACAGGCACGACTAATGATAATCGAGATTTGTGGTTTGTCGGTTATATTCCGAGTCAGCAACTGGTGACAGGAGTTTGGTTGGGAAATGATGATAATTCTCCGACTGGGGGAGGTAGTTCAAATGCCGCTCAGTTGTGGGGGGAATATATGCGGCAGGTGGCACGTTGAGTGGATGCGGGGATTGGACGAATTTTGATACGGCATTGAAATATCCAATTTAAATGCCGTACAGCTTGTCAACTCAATCTCCGAATCCTGAACGCAGAACCCATGAAAAACAGATGCTGCGATTGTTTTTCTAAGAGGGCGCGCCAGCTAACCATCCCTGCGAGCAATGACATCAATACGTTATTGATTCCGAGGCTGATTAAGGTTAACTGAGCGAGGATGTTTTCAGGGCTTGGGTTGGTCGTTGCCAAAGCGATCGCACTTCTAGCAATTTTACAATGTCTTGCTACAACGATCGATCTTTTTCATAATCATGTCTGAGTGCCACCGGAATTGATATTAAAGTTCCAAAGTAATTAACTGAGCAATTTCATCCGTTTGAAAACCCAAAGCCATAGGCTTTTGCACTGCCGGAATCACTTGCACGTCATAGAGTTCTGTGACAATTCCTTCAAACCGCAACCAGTGAACGATCGCCCCAGTAGTCAAATCAATCACCATCATACCACAGCGAGCCTCAGCATCCTTTGCTACCAACAACTCATCCAATTCTAAACCGCTAAAAGTATTGTCACCACCCCGAGGTTTCGAGAGTCCAACAATTGCCCAATTTTGCCAAAATGCCAGTCCTCGGACATATCCCGGACAAAAGGTAATTGCCTCAAATTTCCCTGTATCTAAATCCACATAACCGAATTCTCCCCGCCCCGAATTCAGCAACCACAATTTATCTTGATACCAGCGAGGTGAATGCGGCATTGACAATCCTGTGACGATGATATCATTAGATTCAATATCAATAACTATACCGCCGTTTTTTCTGCGATCGCGCCAGCCATCCACCACATCCGACTGACTCGACGCTGTGACATATTTTGCCTCCCCCCCCACCATCGCCAAACCGTTGAGGTGACAGCGGTCTTCATTTATATATTGTGAGATAAATGGGGGTTTCCAGAAAGGTTTGCAACTGTGGCGATCGCTCACAGTAGCGATACAATTAAACAACGTGCTAATAAAAATGATTTGATTATTTTTATCGACAGCGATATCGTGAATGTCGATATCACCTGTAGTATAGCCGATTCTTGGTATATATAATTTATCGTATCCTTGGTATAATTTCCCGGCTTCTAAGACATTATCTAATTGCCAGAGTTGATATTTTGAACTTAAATAAAGGCGTTCCGGCGTGCAGTAAAGTCCCATTGCGCGATCGAATATTCGCCAAAATGCCGAGATTCTGTTGGTTTCTGGCACAGCACCAATTAACATTAACCTGCTGGTTTGATAGGTAGTGCAAGCGAGGCTGATTTGTTGTTGAGTTAACCAAGAGGGAAAATCGCGATCGCCAAAAATCTCGTGTTCGGAGACTGTATTGAAAGTAGCTTGTTCGTTATTCATAGAATCTAGAGGCATATCTTTATGTATCCACAATATAGCGCGATCGTAATTCCCTCGCCTTGCGGGTTTTATCGATCCTACTTGACCAAACTCAACATTCATCTGCGTCCATAGCACGTACATCCGCCACCCTCTGCGGTTAAAATTCCCAAGTAATTTTGTCCTCATGCCAAAGATCCGACTTTTCCGACTTTACAGAGGCAGGGGCCCGAAGCAATGATAGAGATAGGGAAAGTCAACCCACTATGTCTAGATTGTAAAGATATCGTAAACCTGGATGTTGTCTTGCGAAATGTTAAATAAAAATATGCTAAAAAAGATATGTCTTTAGTATGATACATTTAGGTAGCATCTAAGTTCTACCAACCCATTCCCACGCGAGGCCAGCGAAAGCCCACTTCATATCAGGACTACCCCGATCAGCCTGTACTTTACGGGCTGCACTACTACGACAAAATCCCCGGTTTCACGCAGCTATGACTAGCCCCGTCGGGGGTTTAGTGGAGAGAATGCTGGAAGCCATGAGCAAAGACAATGAGTTTTCCACGTTTATTTCTCTGAAACAAAAAGGGGCACTGATTCTCAGTATTTTTTCTGCCTATTACCACCCGCAAGCTGACCAATAAATCATCTTCGACACCAATCGTCTTTGGTGTAGCAAATTGCCCTTAACTCGGGAAGTATTTCCTGAAGCAAAAGTCATCTGCTGTGTCAGAAATATCGCCTGGATTATGGACAGCATCGAGCTACTGATTCGGCGTAACGCTTTTGATATTTCCCAGTTATTTAATAATCCAGCGGAACGGTCTACAGTCTACAGTCGCACGAGGCATTAAGTCAAGGTTCGCGTTTAGTTGGCTATGCTTATAACGCTCTTAAAGAAGCTTTTTACAGCGAACAGAGTGCATCTATTCTATTGGTAGATTACGAGCTATTAAATAAAACCGGCTAAAACGATGTCGCTAATTTATCAATTTCTGGGCGAAGAGCATTTTGAGCATGATTTCGAGAATATTCAATATCAAGAGCCAGAATTTGATAATAAGCTCAAAACAAAAGGGTTACATCAAGTGCGTGCCTAAGTCGAGTTTAAACCGAGAAAAACGATTTTACCCCCCGACTTGTTTGAGCGATTTGATAGCTTATCTTTTTGGACAGAGGCAACAAATAGTTGTGCCAGCGCTATTGTAGCGAAGCCACTGTCAGGCAGGGAATTCATTCCCTGGCGGACTTGGCGGGTTCACAGCTTAAGTTGACACCAATTGGCACGGTGCCGTGTCCTGACTGTGGGTAATATCAATTCCAATGCCACTGGATTTGATATTAGGCTTTGAGGCGGGGGTTTCAACCCCTGCCGGACTTAAATGTAAACGATAGATATAAAGGATTGCAGCAATTATGAATTTATCAACCCCGAACAAGCAAATTATTTTCGTTGACCCCTCTGTACAGAATTATCAAAACTTGATCGAGGGCGCAGATGCTAACGCCAAAATAGTCATTTTAGATGACAAGCGTAGTGGCCTTGAACAAATTACAAAAGCATTGGCTAGTGAAAGTGGCATTGAAGCTGTTCATGTAGTTTCTCACGGCAACCAAGGCAGTTTAAAACTCGGTGCCGAGGTACTTAATGAGAAGGATCTAGGAAATTTCAGTCAAAAGCTAAAACAGTGGGGACAAGCCCTCACCCAAAACGCCGATATTCTATTGTATGGATGCTCCATCGCCAAAGGAGAAGCCGGACTAAAATTTGTCAAACACTTCAGCGAACTAACAGGAGCCAACATCGCCGCCTCAGCCCACCCCACTGGCAGTGCCCAATTAGGCGGAGACTGGAACCTAGAAGTACAAATCGGGGATATTTCCACCCCAATAGCATTTAACGCCAACACCCTCAAAACTTACAGCGGCGTGCTAGGCTTCGCCACCAAAGTTGACTTCACTACAGGGAGTAACCCCAAATCAGTCAGCATCGGCGACTTCAACGGCGACGGCAAACCAGACTTAGCTGTGGCGAACTATGTCAACAATACCACCTCGATCCTGCTGAACACCACCACTACAGGAGCCACCACCCCCACCTTCGCCACCAAAGTTGACTTCACTACAGGGAGTAGCCCCAAATCAGTCAGCATCGGCGACATCAACGGCGACGGCAAACCTGACTTAGCTGTGGCGAACAGCGGCGGTACCTCCATCCTGCTGAACACCACCGCTACCGGAGCCACCACCCCCACCTTCGCCACCAAAGTTGACTTCACTACTGGGGGTTCCCCCTACTCCGTCAGCATCGGCGACTTCAACGGTGACGGCAAACCAGACTTAGCTGTGGCGAGCAGTAACAGCTACACCACCGCCATCCTGCTGAACACCACCCCCACAGGAGCCACCACCCCCACCTTCGCCACCAGAGTTGACTTCACCACTGGGAGTGGCTCCAGATCAGTCAGCATCGGCGACTTCAACGGCGACGGCAAACCAGACTTAGCTGTGGCGAACTATTTCAGCAATACCACCTCGATCCTGCTGAACACCACTACTACAGGAGCCACCACCCCCACCTTCGCCACCAAAGTTGACTTCACTACTGGGAATGCCCCCAATTCAGTCAGCATCGGCGACTTCAACGGTGACGGCAAACCAGACTTAGCTGTGGCAAACAGCTACAGCACCTCCATCCTGCTGAACACCACCCCCACAGGAGCCACCACCCCCACCTTCGCCACCAAAGTTGACTTCACTACTGGGGGTGGCCCCAACTCAGTCAGCATCGGCGACTTCAACGGCGACGGCAAACCAGACTTAGCTGTGGCGAACAGTGGCAGCAATACCACCTCGATCCTGCTTTCCACTACCCCCAAAGTTACTGCTGTCACCGCCACCACCCCTGACGGCAGCTACGGTGTAGGTTCTACCATCGCCATCACCGTCACCTTCGATGCCGCTGTCAACGTCACCGGCACCCCCCAACTGCAACTCGAAACCGGCACAACTGACCAATTTGCCAACTACGTTTCTGGTAGCGGCGGTACTGTACTCACCTTCAACTATGTAGTGCAAGCCGGAGACACTTCCCTCGACTTAGAATACGCCACCACCGCCCTCACCCTCAACGGCGGCACCATTCAAGATAGTTTGACTGCGAATGCTGATTTAACCCTCCCCGCCCTAGCCACAGCCAACTCCCTCGGCGGTAGCAAAGCCATAGTTATCGATGCTCTCAACGACCAACCGGGTTTCACCGCCACCAGCCCAGCGGCAGTCAACGAAGATGCTGGGGAACAAACATTAACAAGTTGGGCTACCTTCAACCCCGGCCCTGCCGATGAAGCCGCCCAAACGGCCACCTACACCGTCAGCAACATCGGCAACGGCGCTTTATTCTCCGGCGCGCCCACTATAAACAACGCCAATGGCAACCTCACTTACACACCCGCCCCCAAGGCCTTCGGCACCTCCACCTTTGACGTGCGAGTCCAAGACAACGGTGGCATTGTTAACGGCGGCGTCGATACCTCGACTACCCAAACCTTCACCATTACCGTTAATGGCATTAACGACCAACCCAGCTTCAGCAATTCCGGCAACCAAACCCTAGCCACCTCGACAAATACCCTCCAAACCGTTCCTAGCTGGGCTAGTGCCTTCAACTTCGGCCCCAACGAAGCGGGCCAAGCCGTCAACGACTTTCTCGTTAACATCACAAACGGCAACAGCTTATTCACCGCCCTCCCCGATGTCGCCAACGACGGCACCCTCACCTACACCCCCAACGGCAACCCCGGCACCGCCACCATACAAGTCCAACTCCAAGACAACGGCGGCACTGCCAACGGCGGCGTAGACACTTCCACAGCATCCAGCTTTACCATCACCATCCCCCCCCCTGTCGTCAACCTCTCAGTTACTCCCACCACCGGCACCGAAGCCGGAACAACCAGCATCACCGTCACAGCCACCGCCGCCGCACCTGTAGCCGGCAACCAAACCGTTGACCTCGCCTTAACAGGAGTTGCCACCGCCGCCGACTTCACCGGCACCATTCCCACCCAAATAACCATCGCCGATGGGGCAAGCAGCGGACAAGTCACCTTCACCATTACCGACGACCAAATCACCGAAATTGACGAAACTGCCAACCTAACTATTAGCAACCCATCGGCAGGCATTCAATTAGGAACTACCACCACAGGTAGTTTCACCATCACCGACAATGACACCGCTGGATTTGATCTCCTCCCGATTAGCGGCAATACCAGCGAATTCGGTGGTATTGCCACGTTTGACATCCGCCTGAAAAGCCAACCCACAGCCGATGTCATCCTTGGCTTAACCAGCAACAACACAGCAGAAGGCACGGTTTTACCTGCTAACCTCACCTTTAATTCCACCAATTGGAACGCTTACCAAACTGCCACCATCACCGGAGTAGACGATGCGGTGGCTGACGGTGATATTGCCTACCAAATTATCACCGCCCCCGACACCACCACTGCCGACACCAACTATAACAATCTCAACCCAGCAGATGTCACTGTCACCAACACAGACAACGATATCCCTGGCGTTACCCTCACTCAATCTGCTGGCAGTACCGAAGTAACAGAAGGGGGAATTACAGATACTTATACCCTACAATTGAACACCCTCCCCACCAGCAATGTTAACGTTACTGTGACGGCGGATACTCAAGCACAGGTTAGCCTAGATGGAACGAATTTTGCCGCCGCGCAAACTCTCACCTTCACAAATGTTAATGGCCAAACTCCTCAAACTGTCACCGTTCGTGCTGTTGATGACACGCTACCAGAAAACAACCATACCGGTGCACTAACCCACGCTATTACCAACAGTACCGATCCCAATTATCCAACAACATTGGCGATCGGCCCTGTGAATCCACAGATTACCGATAACGATATTACTTACAGCATCGTCGGCAGTACCGCCACAGTGACTGAGGGAGATAGCGGTACTCAAGTGGTAAGTTTCACCATTACCCGCACCGGAGAAACCAACCAAAGTAGCAGCATTGATTTTAGTTTTGGGGGAACAGCAACCAATGCCGTAGATTACAATAACGCCAATGTTACCGGAACCGGAGTCACTGCTACTGGTAGTACAGTTACTTTTGCTGCCAATGCTACCATAGCAACAATCGCGGTGGCCGTTGCGGGCGATCGAATTACCGAACCTAACGAAACTCTAGCACTCACTCTGAGCAACGCCACAGCCCCAGGAACTGCTAACATTATTGGTTCTCCAGTTACAACTACCATTCAAGACGATGATACTGCGGGAATTTCTATCACTCCCACCAGCGGATTAACAACGACAGAAGCAGGGGGGACGGCTACTTTTACAGTAGTTCTAGATAGCCAGCCTACAGCCGATGTGACTATTGGGATGACTTCCGATAAAACGGCTGAAGGGACTGTAGATAAACCGAGTTTAACTTTTACATCGGCTAACTGGAATACTCCCCAAACCGTCACAGTTACGGGAGTAGATGACTTTGTAGTAGATGGGAACGCTGCTTACAACATTATCACCGCTGCGGCTACCAGTACCGATACTAATTACAGTGGTGTTAATGCTTCAGATGTCGCAGTTACTAATACTGATAATGACACCAAAGGCATTACGATCACTCCCATCACTGGATTAACAACGACAGAAGCCGGGAGTACGGCTACTTTTACGGTAGTTCTAAATAGCCAGCCTACAGCAGATGTGACTATTGGGACCACATCTGATAAAACGGCTGAAGGTACTGTAGATAAACCGAGTGTAACTTTCACTCCCGCTAACTGGAATACTCCCCAAACCGTCACAGTTACTGGAGTAGATGACAGTGTAGTAGATGGGAACGCTGCTTACAACATTGTCACTGCACCCGCTACCAGTACCGATACTAATTACAGCGGTGTTAATGCCAACGATGTCGCAGTTACTAATACTGACAACGACACCAAAGGTATTATCGTCACTCCCACCAGTGGTTTAACAACGACTGAAGCGGGGGGAACTGCTACTTTTACGGTAGTTCTAAATAGCCAGCCTACAGCAAATGTCACTATTGGGACGACATCGGATAACACGGCTGAAGGGACTGTAAATAAACCGAGTTTAACTTTCACTCCGGCTAACTGGAATACTCCCCAAACCGTCACTGTCACCGGAGTAGATGACTTTGTAGTAGATGGGAACGCTGCCTACAACATTGTCACCGCACCCGCTACCAGTACCGATACTATTTACAGCGGTGTTAATGCCAACGATGTCGCAGTTACTAATACTGACGACAACGACACCAAAGGCATTACTGTCACTCACTCTCGATTAACAACGACAGAAGCGGGGGGAACTGCTACTTTTTGGGTACTTCTAGATAGCCAGCCTACAGCAGATGTGTTGATCGGGACGACATCGGATAACACGGCTGAAGGTACTGTAAATAAACCGAGTTTAACTTTCACTCCGGCTAACTGGAATACTCCCCAAGCCGTCACTATCACCGGAGTAGATGACTTTGTAGTAGATGGGAATGTGGCATACAACATTGTCACCGCACCCGCTACCAGTACCGATACTATTTACAGCGGTGTTAATGCCAACGATGTCGCAGTTACTAATACTGACGACAACGACACCAAAGGCATTACTGTCACTCACTCTCGATTAACAACGACAGAAGCGGGGGGAACTGCTACTTTTTGGGTACTTCTAGATAGCCAGCCTACAGCAGATGTGTTGATCGGGACGACATCGGATAACACGGCTGAAGGTACTGTAAATAAACCGAGTTTAACTTTCACTCCGGCTAACTGGAATACTCCCCAAGCCGTCACTATCACCGGAGTAGATGACTTTGTAGTAGATGGGAATGTGGCATACAACATTGTCACCGCACCCGCTACCAGTACCGATACTATTTACAGCGGTGTTAATGCCAACGATGTCGTAGTTACTAATACTGACAATGAGACTGATATCAGCGCTCTTGATTTAGGCTTCAACAAGCTCCAAGAGTCCCTGACCAACAATCTGGCGGCTCAAATCCCGGTGGTGGGTAATAAACTCAACGCCATTGCCCCTGATTTTCTAAACAGTATTAAGAACAGGCTAATCACCGATCTGAAAGCCACGCCAAGCTTGGATAAGATGAAGTTTCAAGATACTATCAAGACTTCTCTTGTCAAAGAGTTCCCCAACCTGACAATTACAGGCTCAGTTTACGAAGAAGCTAAAGTTCTGGTTAACCTGAGCAAAGAGTACACCAAAACGCTGACACTCGATGCCAATTTGGGGCTGCCGGGGCTGGGATTAAATACTCAGGGCAATGCCAACGCCACATTCAAGTACGGATTGGACTTGGGATTGGTTCTGAATCAGGATGGCATCTTCTTTGATACAACCAATACAAAGCTTGCCCTCGGTGCTGAAGTAGGCTTAGCCAATAATTTTACGGGCAAAGCCAATCTGGGTTTCTTGCAACTCGATCTGGCGAACAACGTTGTTAACCCTACTAAGATTACTGGTGATTTTAAGGCATCTCTGAAAGATTTAACCACTGCTCAAGGAGGGATCAATGACGGGAAACTGACCCGCAATGAACTGAGTAAGGGCAAACTCTCCGACTTGATTGGTACGAGTTTAGACACTAAAGCCAACCTCGGCCTGAGTGCAAAAACCAGCATTAATGGTAGTGCGGCGATTCCGTCGTTCAACTTCGACCTAAATGCTAGTTTTTCGCCGCTGTCGTATAAGAACGGGACAGGGAGCGGGCCGCAAAAACCCAGTGTTGAGTTTAAGAATATGCAGCTCGACTTGGGGAGCTTTATCACGGGTTTTGCTAAACCTGTCATCACTAAAGTCAATGATGTTGTTAAGCCTGCTCGTCCTATCATCAATGCACTCAACAGCGATATTAAACCGCTGTCTGAATTCGAGGTTGTCAGGAAATTTTTCGACCAAAACGGCGATGGCAAGGTGACGCTGATCGAGGCCGGTGCCACTATCGCAGGCAAAAAGATCGATACTCAATTCCTAGATGGCCTTAAGTATATCGGCCAGGCTAGTGATTTGCTCAACGATATTTCCTCTCAAGAGGGAAACATTGCTATAGATTTAGGTGACTACGCGATAGATTTTGATGCCACCAATCCCACGGCTGATACCAAAACTGCTAAGACAACTAAAACCAAAACAGCGGCATCTCCTACTGACCAAGCTAAATCGAAGTCCAAGGGCAAGACTCAAGAGTTACTGACGCTCTTTCAAAAGATGCCTGGGCTGAGTTTTCCTATCTTGAGCGATCCTCAAGCTGCCATCAATTTACTGATGGGTAAACCGGATGTCACCCTGTTCGCCTATAAAGTGCCGAAGCTAGACTTTAAGTTCACAATTGAGAAAGAGTTTCCCATCTACTCAATTCCTGTTGTAAATGTAGGTGTAAACGGCATATTAAAAGGTGATTTTGAAGCTAAAGCTAACTTTGGGTTCGGCTTTGATACTTCTGGACTTTCTCAATGGAAACAATCTGGCTTTAAGGCCTCAGATGCCTCTAAAGTTCTCGATGGCTTCTACGTGAGCGATCGCAAAGAAGCGGATGGTACGGGGCCGGACGTTAATGAACTCAAGCTCACAGCTAGTATTAAGGCTGGGGGCGGGGTTAATGCTGGAGTTGCAAAAGCTTATCTTACGGGCGGAATTGAGGCGAATGCTAAGTTTGACTTGCTCGATGTCGGTGAAGACTACAGCAAGGGCACTAGCGGCGATGGCAAAATTCGTGCCTCAGAAATTACTTCCCGTATTAGCAAACCGCTGAGCCTGTTTGAAATCAATGGTGATGTTAAAGCCACCCTAGATTTTAAGGCTGAGTATTGGAAATTTGGCTGGAAGCCAGCTTACGAGAAGCGCCTGGGTGAGATGGAACTGGCTAACTTCCGGTTGGGACATGGTTCGACGCGCAAGAGTCGTGCCATTGACGGTTACATCAGTGGCGGAAAAGTCTTCTTCGATGGCAACTTCAATGGCGTGCAAGATGATACTGAGTCCTTCGCCTTTACCAACCCTGATGGCAGCTTCGACCTCACAGTAGAACTAGAAAAGTTTGACAACAATCAAGATGGCAAGCTCGACTATACCGAAGGCAAAATTGTCATGGCCGACGGTATAGATATCTCTACCTATTTGCCCCTAGAGACACAGTTGTCTTCTACTCCAGAGTCAGAGGTGGTGACACCTTTAACTACCATCATTGCTGAGTTAGCCCAGCAAGGCATTGACCCTGAAACTGCTGAAACTCAAGTGAAATTGGCGCTGGGGCTGCCGGCTGATGTTGATTTGGGCAGCTACGACCCCCTGGAAGCGATCGCCAATGGCGACGCGAAGGGTGTGGCGGTGTTTGCCTCGATGATCGTGGTGCAAAACACGATCGTCCAGACGGCGAAACTTATTGAAGGGGCTTCGGAAATACCGCTCACTCAACTCGGAAATAGGGCAGCCGCCGCGATGGCCGATACGCTTAAAGCCGGTACTCCAGTTGACTTGAGCAAACCAGAGACAATTGGGGCAATTGTACAGGGTGCGATCGCTGCGGCTGCCACGCAAGACAGCAATCTCAACACACAGCAGTTAGCCAGGGTCGCCTCGGCTGCTGCACAAGTAATGGCCCTGGGCAATCAACTCATTCAGGAACTCGTCGCTAGCGGTCGCCCCTTAAGTGAGATCGCCACGGAAATTACCAAATTGCAGCCAGTATCAGTTGGTCAAATCGCAGTCGGACTGGCGGAATTGGCAGCGGGAACCAAGACTATCGAGCAGTTCCTCGCCGACAACACCAAAGAAAAGATCCTGGAGAAGATGGGACAAGTGAGTGTGAATGACCCCACCGTTCGCCCCACCTTCGAGACGATTGACCCCAAAGACCTGCTCGTTCCTTTGGAACCTACCTCTGGCGAACTCGGCACCGGAATCGCCACCGAAACCCCAACAGCGATCGATCCGGCCCCATCAGGAACCCCGACACCATCAGGAACCCCGACACCATCGGAAACACCGACACCATCGGAAACACCAACTCCCACGCCAATAACTAATAACCTCTCAGACGATGAGTGCATCTGCGACCAAATTACCTATCCCAACTTAAACCGACCCAACTCAGTTGAAAACACCATACTCGGCGCATCCGGCCTTCAAATAGGCACTGCCCAAAACGATGAATTACTAGGTAGCAATGCTGCCAATATATTCGAGGGCAAATCCGGGGATGACAACTTATACGGTGGTGCCGATAATGACATTATTAATGGCAACCAAGGCAATGACTTCATCGCCGGAGGCAAAGATGAAGATACTCTCTACGGAGATGAAGGAAGCGACATCATCCTTGGCGAGTCTGGTAACGATTTAATCTTTGGAGGCAAAGGCAATGACTTCTTACATGGTCGCGAAGGTAAGGACATCCTTTATGGCAACAAAGATGATGACTTCATCGATGGTGGCAAGGATAATGACACCTTATATGGAGGCAAAGGTAACGACATCCTGCTTGGCAGTCAAGGTGATGACAATCTGTTTGGACAGTTAGGTTCAGATACCATCTGCGGCGGTGAAGGTAATGACTTAATCAACGGTGATGAAGGAGCAGATATCCTGGGAGGGTGTGCAGGAAATGATACTCTGTTCGGAGGCGCAGATAACGATACTCTCACTGGTGGGAAAGGCAACGATCTCCTTGACGGAGGCATGGGCAATGATAGTTTGGTCGGCGGTAGCGGCAACGATATCTTTGCCTTAAAAGCCGGTCAAGGATTTGATATAATCGCTGATTTTACCGTCGGTCAAGATTTGATTGGATTAGGTGGTGGTTTGAGTTTTGGACAGTTAGAAATAACTCAAAACACTCAGGGAACTATCATCAAAAACCTCTTGACAGGGGAGCAGTTAGGTGTGATGGTTGGAGTGAGTGCCAATGCGATTACATCCGCTAATTTCCGGTTGATTTAGGAAATCAAGAAAAGTACGATCGCCCATTCGATCCAAAAGGGCGATCGCACTTCTACTAATTTTAAAAGAACGAGCAAAAATTTAATGATTATTCATACTTTCTGCCGCGCCACTGAGTAGGCTGATTCAACGCAGAAATTAAAATTCGCAAAAACGCCAACGGATCGGCCAAAGGTGACAGCCAAAACAGCCATTTACCCGATGCCCCAGTTGTATCGTAGGAAGGTGCGATCGCCAAACACAAAGCCGATCGCACTGCAACCAAAAATACATTCAATCCCAACAGCCAAAAGTGCGGAAATACACCAACAGGCGGCAGCGAACCAAACAGCAAATAGCACAACACAATCGGCACCGGCAAACCTTGAACCGCCAGCAACAGCCACAAATCGCCCCAGATTTGACCGCTTGAAGCAGCATCTTTCAAATCGAGCGATCGACCCCATTCATTCCAAGTCTCGATCGCACCCTCATACATCCGCACCTTCAACACTTTAGCCCCGTCCAAAAAGCCCACCTTAAAGCCCTTAGCAGCCGCATAGCGAGCCAAAGTCACATCATCGCAAAAAGAACTCCTCGCGACCTCATAGCCCCCCAATGCCACCAAAACCTCGCGCTTACACAAGAAACACTGACCGTTCGCCATCACCCGTTCCGGCACATCCCCGCCAGTCCCCGTCGGCCCGAACCGATAAACCAAAGTCATTAACAAAGCAGGTTGCAGCCACAACTCCCCCGGATACTTGAGGATAAACTGCGGCGAGAGCGAAATCAAATCGTAATTTCCAGCTTTGGCCGTTTTGAGTAAACTCGCCACCAAACCCGGATGCGGCACAGTATCGGCATCTATCCCCAAAATCCACTCGCACTTCTCGGAACTTGCCAAAAAACCTGCATTCAGCGCCCAGGGACGCCCTACCCAACCCGCCGGCAGCGGATCGTCGTTAATCAAGCGAAACCGGGGGTCTTTTTGTGCTGCTGCTTTGACTAAATCTCCGGTTCCGTCTACCGAATAGCTGTCAACCACAATTACTTCTCGGAGTTCGTAACTTTGGCGGCTTAATCCTTCCAAACAAGGCGAAATTCGATCGGCTTCGTTCAAAGTCGGCACTACCGCAGTACAAACACCCAACAAATCCATCGTCGGCGAATCCGGTTCCAGGGGCGGGATGCGCGATGGGCCTTTAATTAACCGCGACATCAGAAGGGCTGCGGCGGGCAATTGCAGCAGCAGGAGTGCGACAGGAATGATAGTTGTCAGCAGTTGGGGGAACAGGTTCGGGGCGATCGGGGAAACCATAGTATTAAAGAATTGAAGAATTGGGAATGACTTACTGGATATAGGTCAATACGGTTGGGTTAAAACTATTTATTCCTCGGAGATCCCCATCGCATCCCTCTTAAGAAGGGCGACGCAAGAGTAATTTCTTGTCCCCCCTTTTTTTAGGGGGGTTAGAGGGGATCGAGCTTAACTGAACCGTATTGGGATATGGAATGGAAGCTTATTTACAGTTAATTTTTTTTGTAAGTGGTATCAATTTAAAAATTGAATAAAATTTTGACCTCAAACATATTACAGGAATTGGGAATGAAAAAATCGTCACTGAAAAACCCGGTTTTTTGTAGAAACCGGGTTTTTAAACTAGCTCAAAATTTAGTGTAAATTTTTGCTAAATCAGCCGCAGTTGCTTGCTAGCAACTCACTTACGCAAAACGCCAACGGGCTGAGGTGGAATTTCAGCCGCGATCACAGATGTCTCCAAAGACGGCATTGTTTCGGTTACGTCACCTGCTGCAGGTTTAGCGATCCAGCTTAACGCGATCGCCGGAACTACGCCCAGAAGCACCGCTAGCGATGTCGGGAACCAGAACCGAGAATCCAACGAAGTTACAGTGATAATTGCTCCGAAAGCAAAGTTTACCAAATAAACAATTAAGGGCAAACCCAATTCCGATCGCTCTAATTTAATCGGTGTTTTTCTCCACAAGAAAGCTGCTACAGACATAAATAGCGCCCCCGTACCCATCCAGCCAGCCAAATTGCGGTAAGGCATCCCAAAGAAAGCCCCAATTTCCTCAAACTCCCAAAAAGGCACAGAAGTTTGACTCATCGCCGGATCTAGTACAAAATCCCAAGCTGTTAGCAGCAAAGCACCAAGGGCGATCGCCCCTATTTGGCGCACCCAGTTGAGTTCACCTTTACCGCCAGCTAATCCAGCGCGAGCAATTACATAGGAAACCAGTCCCAGATAAAACCACGAGAGGGGAATTGTAAACGGAACCAGCCCTGCAATTTTGTAACCCAAACCGCTCAAATAGTGGTAGTGGCCGAAGGGAAAACCCGTACTCGTTCCCAACAACTCGCTACTCAAGGACAAAAACACAGAAGGCAGTAAAAAAGCCAGAGTTGCACCCCAACCCAACGTCCGCAAGGCATACAGAGCAACTGCTGCTGCACCAAAGATGATATAAACTACTCCACCCCCAGCCATCCCCCACTGGAATAGCGTTTGCCCTGCTGGTGGCAAACTCATCACCAATTCGGGACGGGGTAAAATCAGCAGCAACCCTGCCAATCCAAAAGCCATTGACAAGACGTGGGCAATCAGGCAAAAGCGCTCAGCAATCAAAAGTTGCTTCATGGGACTCCTCGAAAAAATATTAGATGCAGAAAGCACTCTTAACAGTTTACAAACTTTAACAAAAAACCAACTGCATTTTAGTCAGTTGTCAGTTGTCTGTTGACTGCAAGCCCGATGCCCCATTCCCGATGCCCCATTCCCGATGCCCCATTCCCGATGCCCCATTCCCGATGCCCATTCCCGATCGAAAATTACTGCCAATTGCCCACTAGCACGAAAGGTGCCCAGAAATACGGATTCTGATACTGTTGGTTTTTCAGCAGAGTTAATTGAGCGTTGCGGAGGGCTTCAGCTTTGCTGGTTTTAGAAGAAGCCAGTTGCTTGTAAAACTCAGTCATAAAGATAGCTGTAGATTCGTCATTGACTTGCCAAAGGGTGGCGGCGGTGCTGCGCGCACCCGATCGAATTGCGGCCCCCGCCAAACCCAAAGCCGCGCGGTTATCGCCCGAAGCAGTTTCGCAAGCACTTAAAACCAAAAGTTCGATCGGCTGTTGTTTCTCACCAGTGCGGGCTCGCAGCAGTCGATCGAACTCCTTAACATTCACTTTCTGATCCCAAGTCACAATAAAAGTATCCGCTGCATTCGAGCTAAACTGACCGTGAGTTGCCAAATGGACGATCGGGTAAGACAAAGCTTTAATTCGATCGTGCAACCGCCCGCTGACAAAATCTTCATTCAGCAGCGAACTCGCCGGCATCTCGGCTGCAATTTGTTGAATTTCCTCCTTCACCCCCGGCAAAGCCGAGAAGCCTTGACGCGCTTCGGAGAGGGCAGCGGTAAGCACTTTTAACTTGACTTTGTTCAGCGGTTTCGGTGCCAGCAGTTGCAATCCCGGCGCCAAAGCAATGCTGTATTTTTCTACCAAAAACTTTTCACCGTCGTGGAGCACCGCCATCGGCAGATTCCGCAAATAACCGTCGAGCACAAATACCAGAGTTTTAATCCCGCTGGCGGTCAAATCCGCCTCTGCAGGGCGGATTAACCAGTCGTAAACCTGTTCAACCGCTTGCCTCCTGTTGCGGGGGAAAGAAGCAGGCCTGATGGTATTTTTGGCTTGTCTGAAGGCAGTTTCCAACTCGGCTTGAGACTTCACAGTAGCGTAGCGGCGCAGAGGTTTGCCGGGAATTGACAAAATTACCTCCAAACGATCGCTCAAAATAATCGGATAAATCACCGCCGCTGTCGGATCGATTTCCTCGATCGACTTTGGTTTAGCATCAGCGCAAGCATCCCGAAAAAAGTTGTCCAATTCCGCCAACTGCAAAGATTCCACCGTTTGGCGCGCTAGTTTCAATTTAGCTTGACTGGGAGATTCCTCTTGCAAAAGCAGCCCGACTAATTCCCGATAAACCGGTTCGGCACTTTCCCGAAACGAAAATTGCACTTCGGGATTGACTGTCACCAAATCGCCCCGCAGAGAAGACAATATATTGACAGCTTGAGTATATTGAACGATCGCCCCTTCTGTATTTCCCTGAGCTTTCCGAATCCGTCCAAGTTGCCAAAACAATTGGTAAGCAATATCGGGAGATTGAAACGCCGGTGCTAAACTCAAAGCCTCAGTTGTGAGATTTTCCGCTTTCTGATACTGCTGTTGGATTTCCGATAGTTTGCCTTTCGCTGCCAGAATATAAGCTTTTATTCGTTTGTCGCCCAAACTGTTTGCTTTTTCGACAGAGCGATCGAGCATTGTGTCAATCTCGCTTAAACTCAAAGTTTTCGCAGGCGACTGAGCTAATTTCATCAAACTTTGAGCTAGATTAATTTGAGCGTAAAGTCCAGCGCGATTCGAGCCAAATTGAGCGACTTGAGGTTCGATGGAACGCCACAAAGCTTCTGCCTCAGACCAATCTTCGCGATCGACCAACAAACTCAATTGGTTTAACTTTGCCTGAATGTGTAGGAGCGCTCGATCCGGGATCGCCTGCGCCGATCGAGCATAATACTCTAGGGCAAAGCGTTCCCAATCACCCCGCTGTTCTGGTGTCAAACCCGGTTTATTGCTTTTAGCCCGTACCGTATTCCCTAGATTGAGATAAATTGCAGCCTCCTCTGGCCGGGCACCTAATTTTTGCGCCGCTTCCAGTCCAACCGACAGCACATCCTGCGATCGTTCCAGTTGTCCCAAAACCCGCAGCACCCGCCCTAAAGCATGAATTGCCCGGACTTGTTCGAGAGAAACCGACCCATTTTTCAAAGTTTCCAAACCCGCTGCCGAAACTTCGCAAGTTTGGTTTTCCAGCTTGAAAGAAGCTAACAGCATTTTGCAAGCTCTCGGGTAAAGTCCGAGAATTTCCCAAGCCCGACTTTGATTAATTTGAACTTGAAAAAATTGGGGTTTTCTATCAATTTGCTCGAAAATTTTAGCAGCTTGCGTCCAAATCTCGATCGCATCTTGAGGCTGCCCCCGTTCGAGTTGCAACTGTCCTTGAATGTTGAGAGTTTCAGCCAAAATCCGCTGCTGTTCGGGAGTTTTTGCCTGTGTTCGCACAACAGACAAACTCGAATTTACAGCTTTTTCTGCTTCTTCCCAAAGCGCCAACTGCCCGTAGGTTGCAGCTAAATTGCTCAAAGCTGTGGCGCGATCGAGATTTTCCCCTTTTGCCTCAAACTGCGCTGCCGCTTGCTGCAACAGCGGTACAGCGTCCGAAAAACGTTCCTCTTGGTAAAGAGTTCGAGCTTGACGGACAAGCTGCACCGCTGGTGGTGGATTAACCTGAGCAACTCCGGGAGGAATCGCAACTGCTAGCAGACAGGAAATCAAAAATAACAGAATTACTTGCCGGAGCGATCGGGAAAACTTCATATTTAAAAAATAAAATTACAGCTGCAGACACACACTAATTAACCCTAATCAATCTTATTCTTTATCTGCGTTAATCCGCGTTAATCCGCCTACATCTGCGGTTAAAAAACAACCAATTTCAACGCGGCACACAACCAGAATTCTGCCGAGGATTGCGAGAGTCAGCAGCATTACCAGGATTATATCCAACAAGAGTTACCTCCCCTTTCGCATTCACCACCCAACCTTGCGCCGGAACAACTTCCCGAACCCGGATTTCCCCCTCTTCGTTCTTCCCTCGATCGGTTACATCGGTTAAATCCTCTAAATTGCTCGTTGCCGAACTTCCTGCGTCTTCTACCCAAGGCAACGGCGATAGAGGGCTGCTGAGGGCATCATTAGGACTTGGAGGCACTCCTCCTTTCCCAGTAGCGTTAAACTCGCTCTCGGTCCCTCTAATGCAAGGATTTGCAGCAATTAACGCAGCCGGATTCACCACATTTTGCGGCAGTTCCACTAAACCTTGAGCAGGATTCACCCCAGAATCACTAAATGTTACAGTACCTTGCAAAGCCGGGCCGCTACTTTGGGAAATAGCCGCAATATCGCTGGTAGGAATTAGAGAAGTCGGACTTACTTGCAACGCTGCAAATTGAGCATCGGTTAATCCCAAATTACCTCGAACCTGTTCACGAGTGACTGAGGTAAACCCAAAAACATTGGGGACATTAATATTAACCCGACCACCTTGAGCCGATCGCGCATTAGCCGTAATATCGCTATTTTCATTGGGGAGAGTCACCAGAATATCGCTTTTAATATTGATATTGCCACCCTCAGAAATACTTGCATCCGTTGTAATTCTGCTGCCTCGGCGCAACTGGATATCCCGTGCTTCGAGGTTAATATTTGCTCCAGCGCCGGATTCAGTTCTCCCGTCAATGCTGCTTTGATTGTCAAGGGAAATTGCATCTGCTTTCACGTTAATATTACCAGCCCGTGCTGAACCCAAAGCTTGCAGATTGAGAGTTCCCCCATTGCGAAGAATCAATTGCCCAACATTCAGATTCAACGAACCTCCGTTAGCCGTAGCATTGGGATTTCTAACGCGAGAGGCAATCCCAACGGAAGTCTGAATTTGACTGTTAAATTCACCTTGACCTCCAGTACCAATAATTTCTACACGGCCCGCATTTATTGTGATGCTGCCGGCATCTCCTTTGCCTAAAGATGCAGTAGTCATAACTCCCCCACCCCGGAGAGTCAGTACAGGTGTAGAAATATTCATACTTCCTCCCCGATTAGCTGCGTTGGCATCAGCGGAGATAAAACTGGGGCCCCGACTGCCGTTTGCTAAAACTCCAGAAATACCCTCTATTGTTACTGACTCACTGGCCCTAAGTGTAAAATTACCTCCTTGCCCCCCAGTTGTATTCAACGGTTGGTTGCCCACAACTGATCCGCTAGATAAGCTAATTCCGCCTCCGTCAGAAATTCTCAACCGCTTCGTGTCGATATTAATGTCCCCAGCTTCCCCATTCACACCGCCTGCCGTTGAGCCGATTAAGGTTGCTACGGGACTTCGAGCGGGAGTCCGCAGCACTTCTACTGATTCGGAAGCTTTAATGTTAATATCCCCCGATGCTCCTCGATCGCGGGTGATGCTGATCAGAGCAGCACCATCACTCACGGTTAAACGTTCTCCCTCAAAGCTGATATTTCCTCCCGCACCCTTACTCCCGGCAAATGTGCCGCTGTTCATCACCGAACCTACCAGATCGAAGTCTCTGACACGGATGGTCATACTTCCTGCGTTCCCAGTAGCAAACGTGGCGCTAGTCAATGCAGTTCCATTGTCCATCAGCAATCGTCCCGTGTCGATCGTGATGTTTCCGGCATTTCCCATGCCCCTAGTGCCAGAGTTCAGAACAATTTGTGGGTCAAAAGGGGCGATCGATCCAGATAGCAAATACTTACCGACAAACACTGTATAGAGAGCCAATCCAATTCCGTTCATTTCTACTGAGTCGGTAGCACGGATATTGACAGCGCCCGCTGCACCACTTCCTGCTGTCAGCGTGGATATTTGCGCCCCACCTTGAACCCGAAACTGTTGAGCGTTAATATCGATGCCCCTGCCGTCAATATTTCCCAAAGTCAGTGCATAAATTCTTCCATTGTTGAGGTTGACATTTCCACCTCGAATATCGACTTTGCCACCACCGATTCCACTGGTATTGAGCAGTGAGCCGTTCGTTATTTGAATATTACCAAAGTTGGAAATCTTGTCATAGTTTAAACTTAATCCCAATGGCGTTATGCCCAATCCAACCATCCCCGGACTAGCAACGCTACCCAGCAAAATTTGTCCGGTAGATGCAGTGACACTTCCCTGATTTAATTCCATATCTCCGCCCACTAGGGCGAGAGTTTGTCCGGACCCAACTGCTAAGCCCATGTTATTGAAAATCGGCGGAATTCCTGGAGGTAATTGGGGTAAATTCAAGGCTGGTGCTGCTGAAGCATTAATGATTTTACCCGGATTTTCTCGAAAATTTAAACCGATAGGTATATTGACATTTAACAGGGGTACTGATTGAGGATTGCTGCTGCTGAATAGATAGCCATTATTGAAAACTACGCTATCAGCAGAACTTGCTAAAAATGAACCACGCAAATCTAACCTCGCATTGGGACCGAAAACAATTCCTTTGGGGTTAATTAAGAATAAGTTACCGTTTCCCAAAACTCCCAGAGTTCCTAAAATATTAGAAGGGTTGCCACCAGTAACGCGGGTAAAAATATTGGTAATCCCGTTAGGATTGACAAAATAGGCTCCCCGCCCTTCACGGATGTTAAATTCGCGTAAACTGTGAAAGAGGTTAACGCCGCGAGTTGCACCGCCTTCTATTTTGTCCGAGGGTAAATTATTAATCGTGTCGGGAACTGTACGCGAACTTTCTGCACCCAAGCTATTATCGGGGATGATTTGAGCGATCGCAGGGACAGGAAACAGCAGTAAGAATGCAAAAAATAGGGCGGAAGATTGGCGGGGCATCTTTTAAGCCTGGTTAATTTAATATTAGGAAAATAGCGAGGGGTTAGCTAAAAGCTGAACATTACCTATCGAGGTACGCAAACACCCGTCGATTTCGGACTGCGAAGAGATGCACCACCACCTGAATTATACGCTACCAGCGTCACTTGTCCTCGATCGTCCATTACCCAACCTTGAGCGGGAATAATTTCTCTTGGTCGAACTTCTATGGATGCTCTTTTGCCTTCTACTTGCTGACTTCCACCTATCGCTGGTTCCACCCAATTAAACTGGCTAGAATTGCTGCTGAGAACATCATTAGGACTCGGTGGCACTCCTCCTTTCCCAGTAGCGGTAAATGCGCTCCCGGCCCCTCGGATGCAGGGATTTGCTGCAATTAACGCAGCCGGATCGACCACATTTTGCGGCAGTTCCACTAAACCTTGAGCAGGATTCACCCCAGAAGAACTAAATGTTACAGTACCTTGCAAATCCGGGCCGCTACTTTGGGAAATAGCCGCAATATCGCTGGTAGGAATTAGAGAAGTCGGACTTACTTGCAACGCTGCAAATTCAGCATCTGTTAATCCCAAAGTCGCTCGCACCTGTTCGCGAGTCACTGAGGTAAACCCGAAAACATTGGGGACGTTAATATTAACGCGACCACCTTGAGCCGATCGCGCATTAGCCGTAATATCGCTATTTTCGTTGGGGAGGGCGACCAGGATATCGCTTTTAATGTTGATATTGCCACCCTCAGAAATACTTGCATCCGTTGTAATTCTGCTGCCTCGGCGCAACTGGATATCCCGTGCTTCGAGGTTAATATTTGCTCCAGCGCCGGATTCAGTTCTCCCGTCAATGCTGCTTTGATTGTCAAGGGAAATTGCATCTGCTTTCACGTTAATATTACCAGCCCGTGCTGAACCCAAAGCTTGCAGATTGAGAGTTCCCCCATTGCGAAGAATCAATTGCCCAACATTCAGATTCAACGAACCTCCGTTAGCCGTAGCATTGGGATTTCTAACGCGAGAGGCAATCCCAACGGAAGTTTGAATTTGACTGTTAAATTCACCTTGACCCCCATTACCAATAATTTCCACACGCCCCGCATCGATAGTAATGCTTCCGGCATCTCCTTTGCCTAAAGAAGCAGTAGAAATAAGTCCTCCATCCCGGAGAATGACTAAAGGTGTAGAAATGTTCATACTCCCTCCCCGAGCAGCAGAGTTGGTATCAGCGGAGATGAAACTAGGATTCCGACTGCCATTCGCCAAAACTCCAGAAATACCCTCTAGTCTGACTGACTCAGTAGCTTTAATTGTTAAATTACCTCCTGGCCCCCCAGTTGTATTCAACGGTTGGTTGCCCACAACCGATCCACTAGATAAACTAATTCCGCCCCCTTCAGAGATCCTCAACCGCTTCGTGTCGATATAAATGTCTCCGGCTTTCCCATTAATGCTGATTGCGGTTGCACCAATCAAGGTTGCTACGGGACTTCGAGGAGGAGTCCGCAGCACTTCTACTGATTCATTCGCTTTAATGTTGATATTCCCCGATGGTGCTTCACTGCGAGTGGTGCTGATGAGCGCACTGCCATCGCGTATGATAAAACGTTCTCCCTCAAAGCTGATATTTCCTCCCCTACCCGTACTCCCCGCGAGTGTGCCGGTGTTGATCCCTGAACCGACCAGATCGAAAACCCTGGCACGGAGGGTCATATTTCCGGCGTTGCCAGCACCTAATGTAGCGCTACCCGATACGGTTCCATTGTCGATCAGCAGTTGTCCGGTATCGATTAAGATGTTTCCCGCATCTCCCATGCCAGCAGTGCTAGTTTCCAGCAGAATCTGTGGGTCAAAAGGGTTGATTTTTCCAGAGATTGTATAATTTTTGACAAAGTTTTGAAAGCTCTCAAATCCAATCCCGATCAGTTCTACTGAATCGGTAGCGCGGATATTGATAGCGCCTCCCGCGCCACTTCCGGCTGTAAGCGTGGAGATTTGCGCCCCACCTTGGGCCCGAAACTGTTGAGCGTTAATATCGATGCCCCTGCCATCGATATTTCCCAAAGTCAGTGCATAAATTCGCCCATTATTGAGGCTGACATTTCCACCTCGAATATCAACTTTGCCGCCACCGATGCCACTGGTGTTGATCAGTGAGCCGTTGGTCATTTCAATATTACCAAAGTTGGAAATACTGTCATAGTTTAAACTTAATCCAAATGGCGTTGCCCCCAATCCAACCATCCCCGGACTAGCGACGCTACCGAGCAAAATTTGTCCGTTTGATGCAGTGACACTTCCGTGATTTAATTCCATATCTCCGCCCACTAGGGCGATTGTTTTTCCGGGCTCCACTGCTAAGCCTATGTTCTTGAAAATCTGCGGGATTGCGGGGGGTAATTGTGGTAAATTCAAGGCGGGCGCTGCTGAAGAGTTAATTATTTTACCCGGATTTTCTCGAAAATTTAAACCGATAGGTATATTGATATTTAACAGCGGTAATGATTGGGGATTGCTGCTGCTGAATTGATAGCCATTATTGAAAACTACGCTATCAGCAGAACTTGCTAAAAATGAACCACGCAAATCTAACCTCGCATTGGAACCGAAGACAATTCCTTTGGAATTAAGTAAAAATAAGTTGGCATTTCCTTCGACTCCCAACACACCTAAAATATTAGAAGGGTTGCCACCAGTAACGCGGGTAAAAATATTCGCAATTCCGTTAGGATTGGCAAAATATGCTCCTCTGCCTTCACCCACGTTAAATTGTTGTAAACTGTGAAATAAATTTACTCCGCGAGTTGCACCGCCTTCTATTCTGTCCGATGGTAAGTTCTTGATAGTATCGGGAACTGTCCGCGAACTTTCTGCACCCAAGCTGCTGTCTGGGATGATTTGGGCGATCGCAGGGAAAGGACACAGCAGTAAGAATGCAAAAAATAGGGCGGAAGATTGGCAGCGCATCTTGGAAGTCTGGTTAATTTGGTATTAGGAAAATAGCGAGGGATTAGCTAAAACCTGAAGAGTACCTATTGAGGTACGCAAACACCCGTCGATTTCGGACTGCGAATAGATGCAGCACCACCAGAATTATAGGCTACCAGCCTTACTTGTCCTCGATCGTCCATTACCCAACCTTGAGCGGGAATAATTTCTGTTGGGCGAACTTCTATGGATGGTAGGGGGCCTTCTACTTGCTGACTCCCACCTACCGCTGGTTCTACCCAAGGCAACGGCGATAGAGGGCTGCTGAGGGCATCATTAGGACTCGGTGGCACTCCTCCTTTCCCAGTAGCGGTAAACTCGCTTGCTTGCCCTCTGATGCAGGGATTTGCAGCAATTAACGCAGCCGGATTCACCACATTTTGCGGCAGTTCCACTAAACCTTGAGCAGGATTCACCCCAGAATCACTAAATGTTACAGTACCTTGCAAAGCCGGGCCGCTACTTTGGGAAATCGCGGCGATGTCGCTGGTAGGAATTAGAGAAGTCGGACTTACTTGCAACGCTGCAAATTCAGCATCTGTTAATCCTAAACTACTCCTGGCTTGTTCGCGGTTAAGGCTTGTAAAGCCAAATATATTTGGTACATTGACCGTAACTTGTCCGCCCCTAGCTGTGCGAGCATTAGCTGTAATATCACTATTTTCTCGCGGTAAAGCTACCAAAATATCGCTATTAATTCTGATATTACCACCCTCAGAAACACCTGCATCGGTGGTAATTCGGCTACCGCGCCGTAACTGAATATCTTGCGCTTGCAGGTTAATATTAGCACCGGAACCAGTGACCGTTGTGCCATCTATTATGCTTTTATTGTCCAGGGCAATGGAGTTCGCTACAACGTTAATATTGCCAGCCCTACCTGTTCCTAAAGACTGAACATTAACCACTGCACTATCCCGAATAATCAATTGATTAGCATTCAAATTCAACGAGCCTGCATTTCCGCTAGCATTGGAATTGACAGCATTAAAAGCCTTACCAGCCGAGGCTTCAATTCCACTCCTCAACCGACTGTTGCTCCCAATACCTTGCACTTGTAAGCGATCGGCATTAATTGTAATATCTCCTGCATCTGCTATACCCAAAGAAGCCGCAGAAATAACGCCGCCATTCTGCACAGTTAGTTTAGGTGTTGACAGGCGGATATCTCCACCTCTACCAGAACTTGCAGTTTGAGTAACAAAAGAACTTGCTACATAGCCCGCATTTTCCAAAAATCGTGACTCGCCGCTCACTTCTATAGACTCGGAGGCTCTCACAGTTAAATTTCCTCCCGTCCCCCCACTTGTAGAAAACACGGCTTCGCCAAAAATTGCACCCGTCGTTAAACTAATTGTGGCTCCATTAGAAACACTCAACCGCTTAGTGTCGATCGTAATATCCCCACCTTTTCCATTACCATCAAAAGTATTCGTGCCGAGCCGAGTTTGCCCTAGACCTACAGGAAGACTACCTGATAATTCCACAGATTCACTCGCTTTAATCGCGATATTTCCCGATGCTCCATCACTAAGGCTGAAGCTGGCAAACGCACCGCCCTCGCGCAGAATTAACCGTTGCGCTTCAACAGTGATGTTTCCGCCTTGGCCAGTGCTTTCGTTCGTTGTGCCGTTATAGAGCGTTGAACTGACGAGTTCGACGGTGTTGGCGCGGATACTCAAATTTCCGCCATTCCCAGCACCAAAGGTGGGGGCACCGCCCACTACCCCATTGCTCATCAACAGCCGTCCGGCTTCAATGTTAATATCTCCGGCTGCTCCACTGCCAATAGCGCTAGTGAACAGAACGATTTGCGAAATAAAGGGGTTGCCTGTTCCAGATGTCTGAAAATTTTCTGTAAGCTGCTGATAGCCCTCAATTCCCAACCCGATCATTTCTACTGAGTCAGTAGCGCGGATGTTGATATCGCTTCCTCTCCCCTCTCCCAGTGTGGAGGCGAAAATTTGCGACCCCCCCTCTAGTCGCAAGTTTTGGGAATTAATATTAATGCCTCTACCGTCAATATTTCCGAGTGTCAGTCCATAAATTCCTGAACCATTAAGATTAATATTTCCCCCTCGAATATCGACTTTCCCACCTCCTAATCCGCTGGTATTTATAAATGCACCGTTCATTTCAATATTGCCGAAGTTCTGAATATTGCGATAGTTTAAATTCAGACCTAAAGCTGTTGGTTCAAGTTGCACTAAACCTGGACTCTTGACGCTACCTAGAAGAATTTGTCCGGTATAAGCAGTTAGATTTCCTCCTTGGAGTTGAATGTCACCGCCAATTAATGCTAAAGTTTGACCGGGATCTACTGCTAAACCGAGTTTTTCAAACGCAGGAATTTCTATGGGGAGTGGCGGTAAGGCTGAGGTAGGAGCCTTTGTTTGGGAAGAGTTGACAATTGTACCGGGATTTTCTCTAAATCTTAAACCCACAGGAATATTAATCGCTAACAATGGCACTGCATTAGAATTAGCTGCACTAAATTCAAACCCATTATCAAAGAGAATTCCGCTACCAGTTGAACCGATAAATGAGCCGCGCAAATCTAACCGAGCGTTGGGACCAAAGACAATTCCTTTGGGATTAAGTAAAAATAAGTTGGCATTTCCTTGGACTCCCAAGACACCTAAAATATTAGAAGGATTGCCACCAGTAACCCGGGTGAAGATGTTGGCAATTCCGCTGGGATTGGCAAAATAGGCTCCCCGCCTTTCACGGATGTTAAATTCGCGTAAACTGTGAAAGAGGTTAACGCCGCGAGTTGCACCGCCTTCTATTCTGTCCGAGGGTAAGTTATTAATCGTGTCGGGAACTGTTCGCGAACTTTCCGCACCCAAGCTATTATCGGGGATAATTTGAGCGATCGCAGGGACAGGAAACAGCAGTAAGAATGCAAAAAATAGGGCGGAAGATTGGCGGGGCATCTTTTAAGCCTGGTTAATTTAATATTAGGAAAATAGCGAGGGGTTAGCTAAAAGCTGAACATTACCTATCGAGGTACGCAAACACCCGTCGATTTTGGACTGCGAAGAGATGCACCACCACCTGAATTATACGCTACCAAGGTTACTTTTCCTCGATCGTCCATTACCCAACCTTGAGCGGGAATAATTTCTGTTTGCCGAACGTCTATGGATGCTCTTTTGCCTTCTACTTGCTGACTTTCACCTACCGCTGGTTCCACCCAAGGCAACGGCGATAGAGGGCTGCTGAGGGCATCATTAGGACTTGGTGGCACTCCTCCTTTCCCAGTGACGGTAAATGCGCTATCGGCCCCTTGCGTGCAGGGATTTGCAGCAATTAACGCAGCCGGATTCACCACATTTTGCGGCAGTTCCACTAAACCTTGAGCAGGATTCACCCCAGAAGAACTAAATGTTACAGTACCTTGCAAATCCGGGCCGCTACTTTGGGAAATAGCCGCAATATCGCTGGTAGGAATTAGAGAAGTAGGACTTACTTGCAACGCTGCAAATTGAGCATCTGTTAATCCCAAAGTCGCTCGCACCTGTTCGCGACTGACTGATGTAAACCCGAAAACATTGGGGACATTAATATTAACCCGACCACCGGCGGCCGATCGCGCATTAGCAGTAATATCGCTGTTTTCTTGCGGGAGGGCGACCAGAATATCGCTTTTAATGTTGATATTGCCACCATCAGAAATACTTGCATCAGTTGTAATTCTGCTCCCTCGGCGCAACTGGATATCTCGTGCTTCGAGGTTAATATTTGCTCCGGGACCGGATGCCGTTCTACCGTCAATGCTGCTTTGGTTGTCAAGAAAAATTGAGTCTGCTTTGACGTTAATGTTACCAGCCCGTCCCGATCCCAAAGCTTGCAGATTGAGTGTTCCTTCATTGCGAAGAATCAATTCCCCGACATTTAGATTCAACGAACCTCCGTTAGCCGTAGCATTAGGATCGATAATCTCAGATGCAATCCCAACGGAAGTCTGAATTTGACTGTTAAATTCACCTTGACCCCCATTCCCAATAACTTCTACACGACCCGCATCGATCGTAATGCTTCCGGCATCTCCTTGGCCTAAAGATGCAGTGCTAATAACTCCCCCACCCCGGACAGTCAGTACAGGTGTAGAAATGTTGATACTCCCTCCCCGATTAGCAGTATTGGCATCAGCGCAGATGAAACTGGGATTCCGACTCCCGTTCGCCAAAACTCCAGAAATACCCTCGACTGTTACTGACTCAGTGGCCCTAACTGTCAAATTACCTCCGGGCCCCCCAGTTGTATTCAACGGTTGGTTGCCCACAACTGCTCCGCTAGATAAACTAATTCCGCCTCCTTCGGAGATAATCAACCGCTTCGTGTCGATATTAATGTCCCCGGCTTGCCCATTCACACCGCTCGCAGTTGACCCAATTAAACTTGCTACGGGACTTCCCGTGGGAGTCCGCAGCACTTCTACTGATTCCGAAGCTTTAATGTTGATATTCCCCGCTCCTCCTTCACCGCGGGTGATGCTGATCGCAGCAGCACCGTCGCTTACGGTTAAACGTTTTCCCTCAAAGGTGATATTTCCTCCCCTACCCGTACTCCCCAAAAGTGGGCCACTGTGGATTGCAGAAGCGACCATATCTAACACCCCGGCACGGATGGTAATATTTCCGGCGTTGCCAGCACCTAACGTGGTGGTAGTCAATGCGCTTCCATTGTCCATCAGCAATCGTCCCGTGTCGATCGTGATGTTTCCAGCGGCTCCCATGCTATTAGTGCCAGTTATCAGCAGAAGTTGTGGGTCAAAAGGGTCGAAAGAGCCAGATACCGTATAGTCACCACCAAACACTCTATAGTTATCTAATCCAATTCCGAGCATTTCTACTGAGTCGGTAGCCCGGATATTGACAGCGCCCGCTGCACCACTTCCTGCTGTCAGCGTGGAGATTTGCGTTCCACCTTGGGTCCGAAACTGTTGAGCGTTAATATCGATACCCCTGCCATCGATATTTCCCAAAGTCAGTGCATAAATTCGCCCATTATTGAGGTTGACATTTCCACCTCGAATATCGACTTTGCCACCACCGATTCCACTGGTATTTATCAGTGAGCCGTTGGTGATTTCAATATTACCAAAGTTGGAAATCTTGTGATAGTTTAAACTTAATCCCCATGGCGTTGTGCCCAATCCAACCATCCCCGGACTAGCGACGCTACCCAGCAAAATTTGTCCGGTTGATGCAGTGACATTTCCCAGATTTAATTCAATATCTCCGCCCACTAGGGCGAGAGTTTGTCCGGACCCAACTGCTAAGCCCATGTTATTGAAAATCGGCGGAATTCCCGGAGGTAATTGTGGTAAATTCAAGGCGGGCGCTGCTGAATAGTTAATGATTTTACCCGGATTTTCTCGGAAGTTTAAACCGATAGGTATATTGACATTTAACAGGGGTAAGGGTTGCGGATTGCTGCTGCTAAATTGCTCGCCATTATCGAAAACTACGCTATCAGCAGAACTTGCTAAAAATGAACCACGCAAATCTAACCTCGCATTGGGGCCAAAAACAAGCCCTTTTGGGTTAATTAAAAACAAGTTACCGTTTCCCAAAACTCCCAGAGTTCCTAAAATATTAGAAGGGTTGCCACCAGTAACGCGGGTAAAAATATTCGCAATCCCGTTAGGATTGGCAAAATAGGCTCCCCGCCCTTCACGGATGTTAAATTCGCGCAAGCTGTGAAAGAGGTTAACGCCGCGAATTGCACCGCCTTCTATTCTATCGGACGGTAAGTTGTTGATAGTTTCGGGAACTGTACGCGAACTTTCTGCACCCAAGCTATTATCGGGGATGATTTGAGCGATCGCGGGGAAAGGAAACAGCAGTAAGAATGCAAAAAATAGGACGGAAGATTGGCAGCACATCTTTGAAGTCTGGTTAATTTGGTATTAGGAAAATAGCGAGGGATTAGCTAAAACCTGAAGAGTACCTATTGAGGTACGCAAACACGCGTCGGTTTCGGACTGCGAATAGATGCACCACCAAGAGAATTATAGGCTACCAGCCTTACTTGTCCTCGATCGTCCATTACCCAACCTTGAGCCGGGATAATTTCTCTCGAATTCTCTGTATTACCTACTGACAATCTCTCTGTCACATCATCCGTTGCCGAGTTTTTGGCTGCACTCGGTTCCACCCAATTAAACTGAGCAGAGTCGCTGCTGAGGGCATCATTAGGGTTGGGTGGTACTCCTCCTTTACCAGTAATAGTAAACTCGTTTCCTGCCCCTTCAGTGCAGGGATTAGCTGCAATTAATGTCGTAGGGTCAACTACATTTTGCGGCAAAGCTACTAATCCTTGAGCGGGATTGACACCAGTAGTGCTAAATGTCACCGCCCCTTGTAAAGCCGGACCAGCCTGTTGAGAAATAGCAGCGATATCGCTAGTGGGGAGTAAAGAAGTTGGATTAATTTGTAATTCAGAAAATTCAGCATCTGTCAATCCTAAACTGCTTCTAGCTTGTTCCCGTGTTACGGCCATAAAACCAAAAATATTCGGTACATTAACTGTAACTTGCCCTCCCCTAGCTGTGCGAGCATTAGCTGTAATGTCGCTATTTTCTCCTGGTAAAGCTAGCAAAATATCGCTATTAATTCTGATATTTCCACCCTCAGAGCTACCTGCATCTGTTGCAATTCTGCTTTCGCCCCGCAACTGGATATCTCGCGCTGTAAGATTAATATTTCCGCCACCGCCTAAGTCAGTAGAAGCATTGATGATGGCTTTATTTTCCAGAGCAATCGAGTCGGCTACAACATTAATATTACCAGCCTGTCCCATTCCTAGCGTCTGAACATTAATCGTTGCACCATCCCGCAGCCTCAATTGGTTAACATTCAAATTCAACGAACCCGCATTCGCCCTAGCATTGGGATTCCTCAACTGGTATAAAAAGCCAACGGAAGCCTGAATGGCACTGCTAAATTCACCAGGATTCCCATTACCGATAAGTTCCACTTTTTGTGCATCAATTGTGACGTTAGCGGCATCTGCTTTACCAAAAGAACCAGCAGAAATAAATCCCCCACTCCGTAGCAATAACACAGGTGTGGAAATGTAGATATCCCCTCCCAAATTCGATGAGTAGGTGTCACTAGCGATAAAACTAATACTCCTACGCCCATTTGCCAAAATTTCAGAAACACCTCCTATTTCTATCGACTCGCTAGCTCTAATGGTTACATTACCTCCTAAACCTCCAGTCGTATTTAATAGTTGAGTGCCAATCGCTGCACCACTCGATGAGTTAATCCCAGCACCACCAGAGATAGTCAATGTCTTGGTATCAATGGTAATGTTTCCCGCATTTCCATTCTGACCGAGAGCGGTTGTACTTATGATAGTTTGTAGGACACTGCCAGCGGGAGTACGCAAGATTTCTAATGATTGATTCGCTTTAATATTGATATTTCCTGCTGCTGCGCCACTGCGAGTAACGCTACTAATAGCAGCACCATCACGCACTATCAACCTTTCGCCTTCAAAGGTGATATTTCCGCCGATGCCTGTACTCCCTACAAGTGTGCCACTGTTAATCACAGAGCCAGATAGATCCAAAATCCCGGCACGGATGATGATATTTCCACCATTGCCACTGGCAAATGTAGAACTACCTACTAGGCTACCGTTGCCGATCAACAGTCTTCCCGTATCAATTGCGATCGCGCCTGCGACTCCCCTGCCAAGAGTACCCGTGCTCAAAACAATTTGCGGATCTAAAGGATTGCCTGTTCCAGATATCAAATAATTCTGTAAAAACTGTTGATAACTCCCAAATCCAATGCCGCTCATTTCTACTGAGTCAGTAGCGCGGATATTAATATCGCCCGCCGCCCCATCTCCTAGCGCTAGGGTTGAAATTTGCGACCCTCTATTTACTCGCAACAGTTGAGCATTGATGTGAATACCTCTACCATTAATATTTCCGAGCGTCAGCGCCAAAATTCGCGAACCGTTAAGGGTGACGTTTCCGCCCCTGATGTTTATTCTGCCACCTTCTAATCCGCTGGTATTTATAAATGCACCATTCATTTCAATATTGCCGAATTTCTGAATATTCCCATAGTTTAAATTCAGACCTAAAGCTGTTGGCTCAAATTGTACTAAACCTGGACTTTTCACACTTCCCAGTAATATTTTTCCGGTATAAGCTGTTAAATTTCCACCTTGCAGTTGAATATCTCCACCAATTAAGGCTAAGGTTTGACCGGGAGCTACTGCTAAACCAAGTTTGTTAGAAACAGGAATTTCTATGGGTAGTGGTGGTAAGGCGGATGTAGGAGCCCTTGTTTGGGAAGAGTTGACAATTGTGCCGGGATTGTCTCTAAATCTTAAACCCACAGGAATATTAATCGCTAACAAGGGCACTGCATTAGAACTAGCTGCACTAAATTCAAACCCATTATCAAAGAGAATTCCGCTACCTGTTGAACCGACAAATGAGCCGCGCAAATCTAACCGAGCGTTGGAGCCAAAGACAATTCCTTTGGGATTAAATAAAAATAAGTTGGCATTTCCTTGGACTCCCAAGACACCTAAAATATTAGAAGGATTGCCACCAGTAACGCGGGTGAATATGTTGGTGATTACGCTGGGATTGGCGAAATAGGCTCCCCGCCCTTCACGGATGTTAAATTCGCGCAAGCTGTGAAATAGGTTAACGCCACGAGTTGCACCGCCAGTGATTCTATCTGAGGGTAAGTTGTTGATAGTATCGGGAACTGTGCGCGAACTTTCTGCACCCAAGCTGCTGTCTGGGATGATTTGAGCGATCGCGGGGAAAGGAAACAGCAGTAAAAATGCAAAAAATAGGGCGGAAGATTGGCGGGGCATCTTTTAAGTCTGGTTAATTTAGTATGAGGAAAATAGCGACGGGCTAGCTAAAACCTAAAGAGTATCTATCGAGGTACGCAAACACCCGTCGATTTCGTATTGCGAATAGATGCACCACCATGTGAATTATAGGCTACCAGCCTTACTTGTCCTCGATCGTCCATTACCCAACCTTGAGCGGGAATAATTTCTCTTGGTCGAACTTCTATGGATGGTAGGGGGCCTTCTACTTGCTGACTCCCACCTACCGCTGGTTCCACCCAATTAAACTGGCTAGAATTGCTGCTGAGAACCTCGTGAGGACTCGGTGGCAATCCCCCCCGCCCCGTCACAGTAAACTCGTTCTCGGCCCCTTGGATGCAGGGATTTGCAGCAATTAAGGCAGCCGGATTCACCACATTTTGGGGCAGTTCCACTAAACCTTGAACGGGATTCACTCCAACAGAACTAAATGTTACCGCCCCTTGCAAAGCCGGGCCACCACTTTGGGAAATCGCGGCGATGTCGCTGCTGGCAAGCAGAGAAGTAGGGCTTACTTGCAACGCTGCAAATTCAGCGTCACTGAGTCCCAACCTGTTTCTGACTTGTTCGCGACTCGCTGCTGTAAAACCAAAAACATTGGGGACATTGATATTTACGCGGCCGCCGCCTGCTGTGCGGGCGTTGGCTGTAATGTCGCTGTTTTCTTGCGGGAGGGCGACAAGAATGTCGCTGTTGATGTTGATATTGCCGCCGTCAGAAGTGCCTGCATCCGTGGTAATTCGGCTGTTGCGGCGCAATTGGATGTCTCGTGCTTGCAGGTTAATATTTGCTCCTGTACCGGATACAGTCGTGCCGTCAATCATCGCTTTGTTATCAAGAGCGATCGAATTTGCGACAACATTAATATTACCGGCGCGTCCGGTTCCAGTAGCCTGCACTGTCACTGTAGCTCCATCTCTGACAATTAGTCGATCGGCATTCAGATTCAACGAACCGGCATTTGCAGTAGCATTAGGATTAGTACCAAATATCTTGCCCACCGAAGCATCAATTGTACTGATAAACAGACCATTATTTCCGCTGCCACTGACGTCAATGCGATCGGCATTAACAGTAATATTCCCCCCATCTCCCACCCCCAAAGAGCTCGTAGAAACTACCGCCCCGTCCCGCACGGTTAGGCTTGGCGTATCAATGCGAATCTCCCCGCCCGGACTAGAGCTCAAAGTTCCAGAACTCAGCGCACTAGCACTCTGAATTCCGCTGGTCAAAAGTTGAGAAATACCTGAAATTTCTACTGATTCAGTAGCCGTAACTGTTAAATTTCCAGCAGGCCCCCCATCCTGAGAAAACAAAAACCTGCCAATTAACACACCCGTTCCTACTGTAAACGCAGAACCTCCAGAGAGAGTCAACCGCTTGGTATCGACGTTAATATTCCCCGCCCTTCCGTTAGAGCCGATACTCAGAGTGCTGATTCCGGTTGACACAACTGTTGTCGGGCCGGTGTTAGACAATTCTACTGATTCAGCAGCTTTAATGTTGATATTCCCCGACGGGCCGCTGCTGTAGCTTGTGCTACCCAGAATAGAACCGTCGCGCATAATTAATTTCGCCACATCAACACTAATACTTCCTCCCGCACCGCTACTTTCTTTAGCTGTCCCGTTGTTAATTCCAGAACCCACCATCTCAAAAGTATTGGCGCGAATAATTAAATTGCCGCCATTTCCACCGCCAAAAGCGATGCCGCTACCTACTACCCCATTGTTGAAGAGCAGGCGGCCGGTGTCGATCGTAATATTCCCCCCCGAACCAGTACCAGCACTAGCATTAAACAGCATCATTAGCGGGTCAAATGGGTCTGTAGTTCCCGATACCAAATATTTAATTGCAACCTGTTGATAGCCTTCAACTCCGAGCCCGCTCATTTCTACTGAATCAGCAGCGCGGAAGTTGATATTACCTCCTGCACCATCTCCTAGAGTCAAAGTAGAAAATTGCGTGCCATTTTCCACTCGCAACTTTTGAGCGCTGATATCGATACCTCTACCATCAATATTTCCCAGTGTCAGCGCATAAATTCGCGCACCGCTGAGGGCGACATTTCCACCTTTTAACTCTACTCTGCCACCACCAATTCCGCTGGTGTTGATAAGCGTTCCATCGGATATTTGAATATTGCCGAAATTTTGAATATTGTCATAATTTAAAGCTAAATTCCCCTGCTGAGCAACAGGAGGAGCCAGTGCAAAATTAACTAAACCGGGACTGGCGACGCTACCGAGTAAAATTTGTCCGCCGCTGGCGGTTAAATTGCCGCCTTGGAGTTGGATGTTGCCGCCAATCAGTGCTAAAGTTTGACCGGGTTCTACTGCTAAACCAACTCGATCGCTAATCGGGATTGGCACAGCAGAGGCTGGGAGATTTACCTTCCCTACAGCCGTCGATTGATTGACAATTGCACCCGGATTGTCTCTAAATCTTAAACCAACGGGAATATTAACTGTTAACAGCGGGGATGTTTGCGGGTTGGTGCTGCTGAATTCAAAGCCGTTATTAAACGCAATACTGTCAGCAGTTGAACCGATAAACGAACCGCGCAAATCTAACCGCGCATTCGGGCCGAATATAATTCCTTTCGGATTAATTAAAAATAAGTTACCGTTACCTAAAACTCCCAAAGTTCCTAAAATATTTGAGGAGTTTGGGCCAGTAACGCGGGTGAATATGTTGGTAATTCCACGGGGATTATCAAAATAAGCTCCCCGTCCTTCACGGATGTTAAATTCGCGCAAGCTGTGAAAGAGGTTAACGCCGCGAGTTGCGCCGCCAGTGATTCTATCTGAGGGTAAGTTGTTGATAGTATCGGGAACTGTCCGCGAACTTTCCGGACCCAGGGAATTATCGGGAATGATTTGGGCGAAGGTTTTCGAGGGAAATAGTAATAAGAAAACAAAAAGTAGACCGGAAGAGAGGCGAGACATAGCTTAAATTCTGTTATATAAATAATATCGTTTCCGGTTCCATCAGAATTATATATTTGGATTATATCAGTGCGATCGCCCCAGTGTTCGATCGACTCTCTTTCACCCCTAAAGTGGACTTTTCCCAAATATAATAAAGATAGCTTTTTTCAGTGCGACGGCTGAGGAAATCTGTTTCTGTTTAAATATGTGTGTAGAATATGCGTCCGATCATTCATACTAGATGGTAGACACCTTCAATCTTAGGAGCCGTCTATGTTACTACAAGAAGTCAAGGAGCTGGTCTTCAAACTGCCACCGAGCGATCGCCTTGCGTTAGTGGGCGCCATCATTGAGTCCTTACAAGATCAGCCAGTTGCCAGGGCCGATCGTTCTGGTGCGATTCAGCGGATGCGAGGCTTGCTAAAGACAGACCAACCCGCACCGACAGATGAGGACGTGGCTGCAATGTTGGAAGCGCGGCGGGTGGAGAAGTATCTTTAGTGAGAGTTTTAATTGATACCAACATTGTCCTAGATTTTCTGTTGCAGCGAGAGCCATTTTTTCAAGATGCGGAGTTGTTGTTTCAAGCGATCGATGCTGGGCAACTAATCGGTTATGTTACAGCGACAACGCTCACGGATATTTTCTACATTTCTCGCAAACATACTCGCAGCGTTGAGCAAGCACGGCAAGCGGTTTTAGAAACGCTGATTGCTATGGTCATTTGTCCTATTGATCGAGCCGTTTTGGAATCAGCTTTCAACTCTGGTTTGGTTGATTTTGAAGATGCTGTTCAAATTTTTGGTGCAGTTGCTCAAGGATTAAATGCTATTCTGACCCGTGATAATAAAGGTTTCTTGAGTTCGCCTATACCTGTTTTATCCATTCAAGAGTTGTTGCAGCAGTTAGGGACGTAGAATAAGGGTTAAATCGTATTAAAAACAAGATTGACAACCTTGCCACATCCGCAGCCCTAGGCTAAGATTTGGCAAAGGTTGAGAACACAATTACGATAATTCCAACTATGAACTACTGAAACCACATCACGATCGAACCCAATAAACGCGGTGGTAAGCCTTGTGTACGCGGCTTACGAATTACGGTTTATGAACTGCTTGAGTACCGGGCTTCCGAGATGACCGAAGCAGAAATTATCGATGATTTTCCCGATCTGACGCGAGAAGATTTAAAAGCCTGCATAGCTTATGCTGCTGACCGTGAGCGTCGGTTTATGACTGCGACCTGATCCGCATGAAATTACTTTAGGATAGGAAGGATTAATTAGGGAATACTCAAATGGCAATTAACACTTTAGAGGAACGGCTTGCAGTAGTGGAAGCAGCGATCACTTAGTTGCAGAAGCAAATTGTGGCTTCTCAACCGACGAATTGGTTGCAACAAATTATAAGGTCTTTCAAAGATGAACCTGCCTTTGAGGAGCTACTTGCCTATGGACGAGCGATTCGCCAAGGGGATGAGTCTCTCCTCGAAGCTCAAGATGAGCTATGAAATATCTACTGGATACAGATCATCTGAGTATTCTTCAACGTCAAGCAGGAATAGATTTTAGCACCCTTTCGACGCGCATGGCTCAGTACCCGCTATCAGATTTTGCAGTATCGATGGTATCAGTTCTATAAATTTTGCTATGACAACCACAGAAAAATTTATCGTGCTTGCTCTAGGTGTTAGTGCAATCAGCTTATTTGCTGGGATTCTCTATCAAGCAGTCAGTCAAGTAATTGATCGACGTAAGTATCCTCCGCAGGGTGAACTGTTTGATATGGGGGGATTTCGTTTACATCTCAACTGTGTGGGACAAGGGACACCAACAGTCATCATGGATGCTGGCGGTGGTGCTTCCTCAATTACGTGGGGCTTGGTTCCATCTGAAATTGCTAAGTTTACTCGTGTCTGTACCTACGATCGAGCAGGGTTGGGTTGGAGCGATCCCAATCCCAGGATACCTCGCACAAGTCAGCAGAGTGTTGATGAATTACACGCCCTGTTGGCCAAAGCTGAGATCGAACCTCCCTACATTTTAGTTGGACACTCGTTGGGTGGAGGCAATATGCGACTGTATGCCAGTCAATATCCAGAAGAAGTGGTCGGACTGGTGCTGGTTGATTCTGTCCATGAAGATCAAATAACACCCGCAATATGGAAGCGTATGAAAATGGCAATTTTGCTTTATCAGCTTCTGGCAATTGCCAGTCGGGTTGGAGTGTTACGATTAATCGGAGATATGAATCTGTTGCCAATGTTTAAGAATATCAAACAAGAAATTCAAAAATATCCGTTGGCAGTGCAAGCTCTATTTGATACCTACAAATCTTCCTGTTACCGCCCCTGTTATTGGGCAACTATATCAAGTGAGCTTGCCAACATGAAAAGCAGCTTTAAGCAACTGCAAGCGAGTACACTACTGGGGAACCTGCCTTTGATTGTATTAAGTCAAGGCTCTAAAAATCCAGAGATGAGTGATGAAAGATTCCAGCAATGGGCATTACTTCAGCTAGACTTGACCCAACTATCCTCAAATAGCCAACATATCATTGCAGAAAATAGTGGGCATCTTGTACCGCTAGATCGGCCTGAATTGGTGGTTAGTGCGGTTCATCAACTGATTGAGAGGACTTAAAGTAGTGTTGGGCGAAGAGAAGTGTTGGAGTTCGATCGCGCTCAACCCAACCTACAGTTTAAAACGGAAAATAATTGATTCTAAAGTAGATGCCTTTTTCCTGCAAAGTTCGATCGCCCGATCGAGCATTGATCAAAGGAATGCCGTAGTCTAGACGCACATTCAACCGATCGCCCATCTGCCAAACCAGCCCCAAACCCGCACCCAGCAGTTTATCCGAGTCAGGATTCGGCTTTTCCTCCGACTGGTTCCACCCTACCCCAAAATCGATAAACGGAGCGACTTGCAACAATCCTTGGACTTCCGGGACACGCCAAACCGGGATTCGCACTTCTGCAGACGCGATCGCACCGCTATCAGTTAACAGCAAATCTTGGCGGTATCCGCGCACGCTTTGAACGCCGCCGATCCCAATTTGTTCGAGGGAAAGCAGGGGGCGATCGGCTAATTGAATATCGGAACGCACTATCAGCAAGGTTTCTGGCGCTAGCAGCCGCACGTATTGGGCTTGTCCGCGCCACGCCAAAAAGCGGCTGTCGGGCCCGCTATCGTTCGCAGTAGCGCCGAACAGATTAGTACCGAGGGAAAACTGCGATCGCGCCGCGAACACTTGGTTGGAACTCCGCTGCACGTATTCTTGAAAAAAGCGCACAGCCGAAACCCGGGTTTCGCCGCGATCGTTTGCTCCCGCCGAAAGCGCAAATCGTTCCCCCAAAAGGAATGTATCGCTTTCTTGCCGCGAAAAACTCAGTCCCAAAGCCAAAGTGCGATCGGGCTTTTCGACAATCGGCTGGCGGTAAGTTAACTCGTAAGTCCGCGATTTCCCCTCGATTTCAGCAGCATCAAACGGTTCCTCGATGATGTTGGTGCTAGCAGCACTCGCAGCGAACCCAATCGTGCCGTTGCGCGCGTTGACGGGGACTGTGTAGCTACCGTTGAATTCATTGCTGCCGTCGGTGTTAGCATAAGATACCTCTAATCCGTCGCCCAAACCGAGCAAATTTGCTTGATTGATGCGAACACCGCGCCGAAAACTGCCGACGCTGGGCGATCGGTTGTTGTCTGCGAACACTTCACCGTTAAAGCTGTCTGCTTCTTTTACCCGCACTTCTAAACGGCTGTTTTCCGGGCGGCTTCCGGCTTGCAATTCGGCGGAAATATTGCCAATTAAGGGGTCGAGTTGCAGCAATTGCAAGGCTTCTAGCAGACGATCGCGATTCAGGGGCCGTCTGGTAGCGCGCTCAAGGCGCGATCGCACGTAATTGGAATTTAAGCGCCTGTTTCCAGTAATCACAATTTCATCTAATCCGCCTTCTACAATCCGAATTTTCACCACACCTCCGTCTCTCGGAAAGGTTTGGTTGGCGAGAATTACAGCGCCGGAATTGATGTATCCTGCGGCTACATATTTTTGAGTGACGGCTGCTTCCGCTGCGATCAGTTCGGCAAAGGTGATTTCGCGGCCGGCAAACTGTTGCGTAACTTCTGCGAGTTCGCGATCGCTAAAAGCTGTGTTGCCCTCAAATTCAAAGCCAGCGACCTTAATTGTACCCGGAATCCCCGGTCTAATTTCGCTTTCAACGGGTGTTGGCTGGGTGGGTTGGAGGGGAGACGGCGCAAGCGGTTGCGGCGGCTCAGGAGCTGGTAATTCGGGTTCTCGCGGCAAAATTGGGTTGGGCAGTTGACTGAGTTGCGAGGCTCGATCGATACTCAAATCAATTTTTTGTCGGTCAATATTTTCTTCTAGTTTTTGATCTGAGTTAAAAAGCTGGGTTTCTTGAGTTTTTGTGCTGAAAGTGCGATCGGTCTGAGATGTTGCACCATTGTCAATAAGCCTTTTACGGGCGGGCAGGATGCCCACCCCACAAGAAAAGTCACTCGTTGTGGAACAGGCATCTTGCCTGTTCTTGAGAATGCTGTAAGATGTCACATCGACTGAATTTGCCGCAGACGGCGGTAAGTCGGGAGTTTCCGTCGCCACTGAGTGTTCTGACTCTGTGGGTAACTGGGTTTCCTCGTCTTTTACCGGCAAGTCTTGGCGTTTGTCAAAAGTGGTTTCGTTAGGGGCTAAAGCTCGATCGCCTCCGCTGCCGACTGCTGCCAAATCCTCAACATTTGATGTCAAAATTTCAACGGTGCTAGCGGATGTTTTCGCTGGTTTTCCCAGCCAAACTAACCCAAAAAGGCCAGCGAATAAAAATAGTTTTTGCGAGCGACAAGCCATAGGATATAATTATTATCTCGCTTAAGTGGGGGAAAATATTTTCAGGAAGTGAGCACCCTCAAGTAAAAATCAATCTTAACAGCAAAAAAGGAAACAGCCGTCGCAGCCAACAGTTTCGGCGACGCTACAAACCAAAAGGTCGATCGACGGCTGTTCATTTCCCAAGACTTACGCACCAACCGGGTTCTTATCCGAAAAAATATCGTGTAATTCGATCGCAAACGGTAAAAAAAACCAATTTTTTTTGTTGCAAAACCTACGCTTTCATGCTAATGCAGCGACCAGAAAATTCCTGCACGCCAGGGTAAACCAGAAACCGCGTTGTGTCCGAAAAGACGCGCTACAACTGAGATATGGCAGCCTTCTCAATAATCTTTTTATGAACAGGCAAGATGCCTGTTCCAGAAGAGATGAATTTTCTTGTGAAACAGGCATCTTGCCTGTTCTTAATAATAGTGCAAGATGTGAGTTACAACCCGCAAAGCCACTAAACAACCCGGTTTCTTTAATTTGGGTGCATCATATCGTTTCCGGTTGCATCGAAATAATAAAATCGAGTCAACAGTTAACACTCAACCATTCAGTTTTTCGACCCGCCCGTCAACAGTCAACAGTCAACAGTCAACAGTCAACAATTCCGGAGGAGTGCAACCGGAATTGATATCATACCAAATCCGACTTTAATACCCCCTTTATTATTGAGTCCGCGTCTACCCACCTCCTGTGCGTAGACGCCGTTTAAACCGCCAAGCCTGATAAAGGGGATTTGTAACTTTGAATTATGCAGAGCGGCCCGCACTAGCGGCAGCACCCATTTGAGCCCCGTCAGTCAATCCCACCAACTTAGCGCTCAACTCCCACATCCGCTCGCCTTTTTCATCATCGCGGGCCTGGGGAGAAACCTTTTGCACAAAAGACTTGCCATCTTTTTTCTGGCGGTTCCCCCAACTCCAATAAGCCCCAGATTGCTTGTATTCAGGATCGGCAACCACCATCGCCAGCCTTTCCCCCGCCAACTCCTGGGACACATAACCGCCGGTGATATTCTTCTGAAACAGCGGGAACAGCTTCTGAAACAAAGGATAGTGGTTGCGGAACAGCGGCGTATCCGCAACGCATCCCGGATACAGCGAAGTGAAAGTAATCCCCGTGGATTCATGAAAACGGCGGTGCAATTCCCGCATCGTCAGCACATTGCAAACTTTGCTATCTTTGTAAGCCTTGACCGGTTCAAACTTCTTGCCGTCAGCCATCGAAATCGGGTCTTTGAAACCCGCTTCAAAACCTTCAAAATTGCCCAAATCCGGGCGCGGCGGAATCTTCCCGCCCAACTCGTCTGGATTGTGAGTCACGGTTCCCAAAATCACGATTCTCGCATCGGAATAATAGGAAGGCTTCATATTTTCCATCATCAGGTTGCACAGCAGGAAATGACCCAGGTGATTGGTAGTCATCGTCAACTCGTAACCCTCCGGGCTCCGCAGCGGTTCCTTAATCAAAGGCATATAAATGGCGGCGTTGCACACCAAAGCGTCCAGAGGCCTGCCGCTGGCCTTAAATGCGCGAGCAAACCGGCGCACGCTCTCCAAATCGCCCAAGTCAATCTCCATGATGGAGAAACTGCCTTCAGGTATGCCCAACTCTCGGGCGGCGTCTCCGGCTTTCCGCACGTCCCGACAGGCCATGACTACGTGCCATCCTTTGTCTGCCAGAGCTTTCGCGCCGTACAAACCGACGCCGGAGGAAGCGCCGGTAATGATAACCGTTGATTTGTGATTTTGTGCCATCTTGTTAAAAGCGCTTCCGCTATTGATTTTTTTCAGGCACTCAAACGCTGAGCTAGCAGCTTGGATGTTTGGAAGTACCCTATGGTTATTAGGATATGGGGAAACGTTCTCGATCTCAACTGGGAGCCTCTCACTTTTGCAGCCAAGCCCAAAATTGGAGGCCGGAGACAGGAGGCAGGAGGCAGGAGGCAGAAGCCAGGAGGCAGGAGGCAGAAGAAGTGTTTTTACAAATAGGAGATGCTCGCTCTCAACGGGCGATGAAAATTAAATATAGCTCCAACTCCGACTCCTATTTTGAGAAATTAACCGTAAATCTTTTAGGGGCGGGTTCACCATTATCTAGGATGCACATACTCGGTATTTATTGATAAACCCGCCCCAACCAACTCAATTAAGAAATAGCGGCCGATTCCTGATATCTAGGGAAATCGATATAACCTTCAGGTCCAAAAGAATACCAGACGCCGACTTCAGCAGGCGGATTGAGCGGCCAACCATTAGTAAAACGCTCTACCAAATCGGGATTGCTGATAAAATCCCGACCAAAAGCTATTAAATCAGCAACTTTGCTGCTCAGGGCCGTTTCAGCCTGTTCTTGAGTATATCCGCAGTTGCCGACGAGCGGCCCTGCAAACACATCGCGAAACTCTGCTATCATCATCGGCGTTCCCAATTCATGAAAGCCAAAAGCCAAACCGTCCACCAAGTGAAGGTAAGCTAAATCATAGGCATTTAACTGCCCTGCAAAATACAGAAAATCTTCGCGATAACTGGGAGAACCCATATCATTGTAAACACCGTTGGGAGAAAGTCTAACTCCCACTCTGTTTGCCGGAAATACTGTGATAATCGCCTCGACAATTTCCTTAAGAAAACGGTAGCGATTTTCAACTGTGCCGCCATAGGAATCAATGCGGTGATTGGTTTTTGTTTGCAGGAACGTGTCAATGAGATAGCCGTTGGCAGCGTGAATTTCTACACCGTCAAAACCTGCCATTTTTGCTCGTTCGGCTGCCTTGCGATAATCTTCTACAACCAGGGAGATTTCATCGGTTTCTAGAGCGCGGGGGGTTTCGTAGGGTTGTTTGCCCACAGGGGTATGAATGCCTTCTCCGTTTATTTTGATGGCAGAGGCTGCAACTGGCAATTGATTGTTTTCATGAAAACTGCTGTGGGAAGCTCGTCCGGTGTGCCAAAGCTGCATGAAAATCGGTGTTTCGCGGGCATGAACCGCAGTCACAATTTGTTTCCAAGCTTCGCCTTGCTCGTCTGAATAAATACCGGGCGTATTGAGCCAACCATTACCTTGAGTAGAAACCACTGTGGCTTCTGTAATGATTAAACCAGCGGAGGCTCGCTGAGTGTAATACTCTGCCATCAAGGCGTTGGGCATCCGCGTTTCACCGGCTCTGGCTCTCGTTAGGGGTGCCATGACTACCCGATTTTTTAAGGGTAAATCTCCGATTTTGAAGGGACTCAGTAGGAGTGGAGAAGTTGTTTGATTGGTCATAATTTTGGTATTGTTTCAACTGAATAATCTGGGAAATCACATATAGCAACCGCCCGTGTTAGGATGCAAGGCGCAAGACATCCAAGAATCGCCAAAACGCAAGCAATCAAACTGATCAAGGTGTTTACGAATTTGACTTTTTAGCCAAGACTCTTCTTTGTTCAATTTTGTTAAACTCTGGAGAGTATGGGGGTAAATATAATAGTCTACACCCTGCTGTTTGAATCAATTCCTGAATCCGACCACTTTTATCAAATGTGAGATTATCTATGACCACCACCTGTGCTGTGACCAGTGTTGGAAGTAAACTTGTTTCCGGCTCAGAAGGAGTCAGGAGTCAGGAGTCAGGAGAAGAATACCCTCTTTCCTCCTGTCTCCTCTTCTGGTGAATACTTCCGAAAGTTTCAATCCCTGATAGGGTTTTAGGTTGATGGCGGCCATGTTGTTGAAAGCTGGGGTTGTTGCAAACGTTGGGTTTCAATCCCTGATAGGGTTTTAGGTTGTTTCCGGCGCGGTAACTGTGATTGTTCGTTGATACCGGCGATGTTTCAATCCCTGATAGGGTTTTAGGTTGTTTCCGGCTTCAGTTGTTCTGGCCGTCGCCGTTGTGGTGTGTGTTCGGTTTCAATCCCTGATAGGGTTTTAGGTTGTTTCCGGCCCGGTCGCGCATTTGCCGCATTAGGTACAACTGGTTTCAATCCCTGATAGGGTTTTAGGTTGTTTCCGGCTTATCAGTTTCCAAGAGTTGAGAGGCAATATAATAGTTTCAATCCCTGATAGGGTTTTAGGTTGTTTCCGGCGGAATGATATTTGAACCGCGCGTGTCAATCAAAGTTTCAATCCCTGATAGGGTTTTAGGTTGTTTCCGGCTTTTCCTGTCTTGGTTTGCCAGTACGATGCCGCCGTTTCAATCCCTGATAGGGTTTTAGGTTGTTTCCGGCCTGTTGCCATTTTTTAATCCTTTCTAAATTTGGTTTCAATCCCTGATAGGGTTTTAGGTTGTTTCCGGCAGTATTTCCGCACAAGCCACATCATGTTCGATACCAAGTTTCAATCCCTGATAGGGTTTTAGGTTGTTTCCGGCCCACTGGTGAGGCCACATCCTCCAGCCATACAAGTTTCAATCCCTGATAGGGTTTTATAGTCATTTCAAATAAGTATGAGACACTCTTTCTGCACAATAAGCACGAATAACTTCATCAAGAGATGTGCCAG